>WGCB01000087.1 GCA_015494005.1 Caldilineaceae bacterium | reverse complement strand
CATCCTGGGGGCGGATTTTCCCGCCATTGTTCCCAAGGATGTCTCGCCTCTCTGCCTGTTTCACCCGGCTTCCAACTTCCAGCTTCCAGCTTCCAACTTCCAGCTTCTTGCTTCCTCTCTACGCCTTCTCCAACACCTCCAGGCAGCGGTCGACCTCCTCCACCGTATTGTAGTGGACCAGTCCGATGCGCAGCAGGCCGCCGCTCTCCTCCACACCCAGGCGCTGGGTCACCGCCAGGGCGTAGAAGTTGCCATCCCAGACGAAAATGTTCTCCTGGGCCAGGGTCTCGGCCAGCTGCCGGGGCGTGGTCCCCTCTTTGCGGATGGAGACGGTAGCCACCCGGCGCTCCCAGTCCTCCCGGCTGGTCAGGCCGTAGATGCGCACGCCCGGCACCCCCAGCAGCCCGGTGATGAGCCGGCTGATCAGGCGGATCTCGTACTCGTGGATGGCTCGCCAGGCGGCCATGAGCTTCTCCCGGCGGCTGGCGGTGGCCCGGGCCGTGCCGTACTCCACGCCCAGGCTGGCCAGGTAGTCGATGGCCGCGATGACCCCGGCCATGCCCTCGAAGTTCTGGGTGCCCGTCTCCCACTTGCCTGGGGGGCGGTCGCTGGCCGGGCGCACCTTGTAGGCCGGCAGCCGTTCCAGGTGCTCCCGCTTGCCGTAGAGCATCCCCGCGTGGGGGCCGAAGAACTTGTAGGCGCTGCAGGCCAGGAAGTCGCAGTCCAGGGCCCGCACGTCGATGAGGCCGTGGGGCGCGTACTGGACCGCGTCCACGAAGGTGAGGGCGTTCACCGCCTTGGCCCAGGAGATGATGGTGGCCACGTCGTTGATGGAGCCGGTGGCGTTGCTGGCATAACCCACAGCCACCAGCTTGGTCCGGGGACCGATCTTCTCCTGCATGTCCGCCATGTCCAGGGTGCCTGTCTCCGGGTCCATGTCCACCCAGCGGACCAGCGCTCCGCTGTCCTCCGCGGCCAGGACCCAGGGCATGATGTTGGCGTCGTGGTCCAGCCGGGTGACCACGATCTCGTCCCCGGGCTGGAAGGTGCGGGCCAGGGAGCGGCTGATGTGGAAGGTGAGGGTGGTCATGTTGGGGCCGAAGACCACCTCGTCCGCATCGCAGCCCAGCAGGTCCGCCACCGCCTGGTGGGCCTCCTGGATCACCTGATCCGTGCGGCGGCTGGTCTCGAAGGCGCCGTGGGTGTTGGCGTTGCGCCGGGTCAGGTAGTCCCGCATGGCGTAGATGACCCGTTCATGGACCTGGGTGCCGCCGGGGTTGTCGAAGAAGATGGCGGGCTGGCCGTTGTAGAGCTCCTGCAGGGCGGGAAACTGTTTGCGGATCTCGCTTGCATCGATCATGGTGGGTTCCTCGGGTGGTGATTGGGCAACTGGGCGCTTGGCTGATCGGTACCTCACCCCAAAGCCACGTCAGCGCCTGGGGTGGGGTGAGGTCTATTCCACGCGGGGCAGGCCATCCGCGATGAGCCAGAGGCTCTCCTGGCCCAGGATCGAGCGCCAGTCCCCCTGGGCCAGAGCGGTGACCAGGTGGCTCGTCCCCTCCCCCAGGCGCAGGATGTTCTCCAGGCCCAGGCTGCGGGCGGAGCGGGCCATGAGGTGCTCCCGGGCTCGGACCCGCACGGTGGGCACCCGGCCATCTGTGGGCAGCTCGGCCAGCTCACAGGCCAGCTCGTAGGCCCGGCGGAAGTCCCCCAGCTCGTCCACCAGGCCATGCTCCCGGGCCTGGGCGCCGGTCCAGACTTTGCCGCTGCAGATAGGGTCCAGCTCCTCGAAGGGGATGCCCCGGCCTTCCGCCACCCGCTGCTTGAACTCGTGGTAGGTGCGGCGGATGGACTGCTCCACCTTCTCCCGCTGCTCCTTCCGCCAGGGGTGCTGGTCCGAGAAGAGGTCCGCGTTCTCCCCGCGCTGCAGGGCCACCCGGTTGGCGGCCATCTTGCGGTACATCTCCCCGGTGACGGGCTTCAAGGCCAGCACGCCGATGCTGCCGGTGAGGGTGGCCGGCTGGGCTACGATCTTCCGGCCCGGCGCGGAGATGTAGTAGCCGCCGCTGCCGGCCACGTCCCCCATGTAGACCACCAGGGGCTTCTGGCGGCCCAGCATGTTCAGCTCCCGCCACATGATGTCGCTGGCCAGGGCCGAGCCCCCGGGCGAGTCCACGTAGACCACCACCGCGGCCAGCCGGTCGTCCTCCATGGCGGCCCGGGCCAGCTGCTGGACGGTGTTGCTGCCCAGGGTTTCCTGGCCGAAGAGGGGCAAGGGGACGGGGAAACGACGGCTGGAGCCGGAGACGATGGCGCCGGTCAGGCTGATGACGCCCACCCGCTTGGCCGCGCCGGGCAGGGGCGTCCGCAGGAGGTAGCGCCGGGCCTTGGCGTAGGGGAGCAGGCGCGCCTCCCGTCCCAGACGGCCCAGACGCTCGGGCAGCTGGTCCGCGTAGAGGATGCCGTCGATGAGGCCGGCGGCCAGGGCCTCGTCGGGCAGGAGGGGGGCCTGGTCGATGAGCTCCCGCACCCGCTCCGGCTCCAGGGAGCGCCCCTGGGCGATGCCCTCCACCAGCTGCTCGTAGAGGCTGTCCAGGAGCCAGGTGCGCTGCTCCCGGTCCGCCTCGCTCATGTCCGAGCGAGCCAGGTTGTCCCCGGCGGTCTTCCAGGGGGCGATCTGCACCACCTCTGCCTGGACGCCCACCCGGTCCAAGGTCTCCTTCAGGAAGACCTGCTCGCTGCGCAGGCCCAGGACAGCCCAGGTGGTCAGAGGCGTGAAGAAGATCCGGTCCGCGGCGCTGGCCATGAGGTAGGTGGCCACGCTCGTCTGCTCCAGCAGGACCACTACCTCCTTGGCCCCCACCCCATCCACGATCTGGTTGTGCTCCTGGTCCCAGGCCCGGAAGCGGCGGAAGAGATCCCGCATGCTCTGGGCCCTGGCCATGCTCAGCTTGCCCCCTTTGACCAGGATGATCACGCCCTTCACGTCCGGGTCCCGGGCGATCTTGAACAGGGCCTGGTCCAGGTGCTCCAGAGTGAGGGGGATGCGCAGGCCGGGCAGGTAGGCGTACCAGCGGGGCATCTCTGGGATGCGCTCCTGGAGCTCGCCGGTCAGCTCGAAGACGACATAGTCCGGCCAACGGCGCTGCAGGGTCCAGCGGCGGAAGTTGAGGAGCCCGTTCACCGTGCGCTGCCAGCCCCGGCCCAGCCAGCGGGGGATGCTTCCAAGGATGCGTTTCAGGCGGTGCAACCAGTCCATGCGCGTTTCCTCCTGTGCGCGTTTCTTCCTGGGGATCAGGTGTGGGTTGGCGAGGATCCGAGAGCTGTCCGGCCGCGCCCCGGCCCAGGACAGTCGGAAAGAATAGTACCCCTGGATCCGGTTTCCCACAAGTCCGGCTCCTCGGCGCTTTCCCTGCCGGATCCGCGTCGGATTGGGCGCCGGGCTGGCGCTGGATTCGTTGCGGAAAGTGTCGATTTTGTGTTAATCTACCCCCGGCGGTCAACGGTGATCGCCCAGGCTTCGGTTTCCCCGCCCGACGCCTCGAATCGACTGAGGATGGACGATCCCAGCCATTCACCAGCCATTCAAAGGAGAAAAAGTGCCATGATTATCGGGGTCCCCAAAGAGGTGAAGGACAACGAATACCGGGTGGGCATGACGCCGGGCAACGTGAAGGCCCTCACCCGTCGCGGACACACGGTGCTGGTCCAACAGGGAGCTGGGGAAGGCAGCGCCCTCCCGGACGCGGAGTACCAGGAGGTCGGGGCCCGGATCGTCCCCACGGCTGCGGACGCCTGGGCCGCGGAGATGGTGGTGAAGGTGAAGGAACCCGTCTCCTCGGAGTATGGCTTCCTGCGGGAGGACCTGCTCCTCTTCACCTACCTGCACCTGGCCGCGGATCGGCGCTTGACCGAGGAGCTCCTGGCCCGGAAGACCACGGCCATCGCCTACGAGACGGTGCAGGTCAACGGCCGCCTGCCCCTGCTCATGCCCATGAGCGAGGTGGCTGGGCGCATGGCCACCCAGGTGGGCGCGACTCACCTGGAGAAGCACATGGGGGGCCGGGGCGTCCTCCTGGGCGGGGTGCCCGGGGT
>WGCB01000086.1 GCA_015494005.1 Caldilineaceae bacterium | reverse complement strand
GCATGGTACGTCGGACAGCGATCTGGCTAATGCGACCCCTGGCCATCCTAATGTTGGCCCTGATCTTTTGGTTGAGCCTGCAGATGACTGCCTCAGTGCAAGCGAAATCGGTAGTTGAAGAGACGAAAACTCTCCTCATCCAGTTCGATGAGAACGTGACCGCCCAGGAGCGGGATGCGGTGATCCGAGAGCTGAACGGGCAGCTGGTGCGCTGGTTGGCGCCCATCTCGGTGGCCCAGGTGGCCCTGCCCGACCAGAGCTCCCTGGAGCGCTCCGCTGGGACCCTGCTGGCCAGCTATCAGCGCTCCGGCGCGATCGAGTCGGTGGAATATGACGGGCCGGTCTTCGGGACGGCGATTCAAGAGGCGTCGGTTCAGGCAAGCCTGGATGCTCCTTCCTGGATGCTGAGCCCACTGCCCCTGAACGACCCGGACTTCAACGATCCCCAGCTGGTCTATGCTCCCCAGCTGCTGCAGCTGCCCACGGCCTGGAACTACACCATGGGCGATCCGGATGTGGTGGTGGCCGTGGTGGACAGCGGCATCAACCCAGCGCATCCCGAGTTCCAGGATCGTGTGATCCCCGGATATGACTTCGTGAACAATGACGATGATCCGGCCGATGATCATGGGCATGGCACCCACGTGGCAGGCATCATCGCGGCTGCGGCCAACAACAGCACGGGCATGGCTGGGGTGTGCCCTCAGTGCCGCCTCCTGCCGGTCAAGGTGCTGAACGAGGACAACGTGGGGACCTGGGCCGGTGTGGCCGCCGGGGTCATCTACGCCGTGGACAACGGGGCGGACATCATCAACCTGAGCCTGGGCGGCAACGGTGGGGCCAATGTGCTGGAGCAGGCTATCGAATACGCCAACCGGCAGGGTGTCCTGGTGGTGGCCGCCGCCGGGAACGGTCGCAGCGATGCGCCCTTCTATCCGGCCGCCTACCCGGGCGTCCTGGGGGTGAGCGCCTCCCGCAACGACGATACCCGCTGGAGCCTGAGCAACTTCGGTGATTACATCGACCTGGCAGCGCCTGGCTATGCCATCTACAGCACCTACTCCGACCTGGCCAACTACTACGGCGGCTACACGTTCATGAGCGGCACGAGCATGGCCTCCCCTCATGTGGCTGGCGTGGCGGCCCTGCTCCTGAGCCAGGATCCGGAACGGAGCGCTGCGGACGTGGAGCGGCTGCTGCTGGAGACGGCCAAAGACCTGGGCGATCCGGGCAAGGACGCCTACTTCGGTTACGGCCGTGTGGATCCCCTGGCCGCTCTCAGCGCCGAACCTCTGCCCGAATTCTCCGTGGCCACCCTCGGAGGGCGGGTCTGGCAGGACACCAACCAGGATGGCGTCCAGGGCGAGGAAGAGGCGCAGGGAGTCCCTGGCCTGACCATCCAGCTCCTGGACCCGCAAGGCCAGGTGGTGGACTCCACCAGCAGCGACGAGCAAGGGAACTGGTCCATCAGCGGCTTCTTCGCCGGGGACTTCACCGTCAAGGTCGTCTCCACCGCAGCCCCCATCCAGGCCACTCCGGAGCAGTATTCCATCCAGGTGGGCAGTGGGGACACCATCGACACCCTGGATTTCGGCATCGTCGAAGCAGCCGGTGAAACCGAGTCCCAGCATCAGCTCTACATTCCCATCGTCGTCCGCCAGTGAACCGGCGTGTCTGGACCCAGCTGCATCTGTGATTTGAGTCAACTACCCGTTGTTCCACATCAGGTTTTTCAAAGAGAACTGCTCGTCCGAGAATCTAGAACTGTTCATCGATTTCGTGGCTGAGCCGATTATCTGAAATATCAACAAGGAGCGGTAACATGTATCCAACCTCCCAACTCTCACCTCCGCGGCCGGTTCTGTCCGTTCGGATCCTGGTGCGCCTGATCGTTGTGCTCCTGGCCACGGGCCTGCTGTGGCTCGGCCCCATGGCGACGCCTTCCGCCCACGCTCAGGGGATCACCTACCACGTGGTGCGTCCTGGTGAGAACCTGAGCACCATCGCCGCCCGCTACGGCGTGAGCGTGCAAACTCTGGCCAGCTACAACGGCATTCGCAACTGGAACTTCCTGCGAGCTGGGCAGCGACTGGCCATTCCGCCACGGGGAAGCGTCGTGACGCCACACCGTGCTGTGTCGCCTGCCACTTCTCGAACCGGGTACCGGTCCTATGTGCCCACGCCCACGCCGACACCCCGGGCCTGCTTCCAGCGGACCCACATCGTGCGAGGCGGGGAGACCCTGAGCGGCATCGCGGCCCGCTACGGGAGCAGCGTCCTGCTCATCAAGCGGGCAAACGGGCTCTACAGCGATATCATCTATGTGGGGCAACGGCTGATCATCCCCTGCTAGCGGAAAGGGCCGTCTGTTGACAGCAAAAACCGAACGCGGAAGGGTCGAGAAAGGTCTCACGGACCTTCCCGACACCTGAGCGCCCCCGCTG
>WGCB01000085.1 GCA_015494005.1 Caldilineaceae bacterium | reverse complement strand
ACCCCAACGGCACTATGCGGGCCATCGGCACGGCGGTGGACCCCAATGTCCTGGGCGGGATGATGGTCCTGGCGGCCGGGGCCCTGGCGCCCCAGCTGGTCACCCGGCGGCCTCTGATGCCCCGCTGGCTGGTGTTCCTCATGCTGGCCACGGCTTCCCTGGCCCTCTACTTGACCTACAGCCGCTCGGCCCTGCTGGGGATGGCCGCGGCCCTGGCCGTCCCTGCGGTGCTGCGCTACCGGCGGCTCATTCCCTTGGGCCTGGTGGGCGCGGCCCTGCTCTTCCTCCTGCCCCAGACCCAGGAGTACGTGGCCCGGCTGATGGCTGGCCTGGCCGGTCAGGATCTGGCCACCCAGATGCGCTTCGGGGAGTACAAGGACGCGCTCATCTTGATCGGCCGCTATCCCCTCTTCGGGGTGGGCTTCACCGGGGTGCCGGACATCGACCTCTACCTGGGGGTGAGCATGCTCTATCTGATCATCGCGGAGAACATGGGGCTGGTGGGGCTGGCCGCCTTCCTGGCCGTGATGGTCGGCTTCTTCGGCATGGTCCTGAGCTCCTGGCGGCGGGGCTACGCCCGGGAAAGGGAGGCGCTGCTCCTGGGCTTCACCGGGGCGGTCTTCGGGGCCCTGGTCAGCGGCCTCTTCGATCACTACTGGTTCAACATGACCTACCCCCACATGACCGTGCTCTTTTGGCTCTACCTGGGCCTGGCCGCGGCCACCATCCTGATCCAGGACGAAGCCAATGGGCATCCGGTGGGTTCACACAGCTGATTCGCACGATTGAGAGGTGTGGATGCAGATCCATCACAAATCCATCGACTCCTGTGACCTGTTCGAGATCGTCGGGGATCTGACCGCCGCCACGGTCCCGGACCTGGAGCAGATGCTGCGCACCACCATCCACATGGGGCGCTTCCATCTGGTCCTCAACCTGGAGAAATGCACCTACATCGGCAGCTCGGGCCTGAGCCTGCTCATCGCCTATGCCAAGACCTGCCGCCGCTTCGACCGGGGAGATGTCTACCTGGCCATGGTGCAGGAGCCGGTGCTGCGGATGATGCGCATCATCGGCCTGGTGAAGGAGGAAGAGGAGCCCAACTTCTTCCAGATGTTCGATTCGGTGGAGGCGGCTCTGGAGGCCGCTTCCAGCCACCAACCCGGCATGCAGAAACGGCGTCTCATCTAAGAACGGAGGAACCATGGCTGGCAGCAACGGAAAACACGCCATCCACAACGCCCACGGCCACATCCACCTGGAGCCCGCGCCCACCTACCAGCCGGACAACAGCCGGTCCGGTCAGCTGACCCGAGGCCGCCGCCCACCCTGGCTGCGGGTGGGGCCGGTGGACAGCCCCAAGTACCGGGAGCTGAAGGGGCTCTTCCGGGGCAAGCACCTGCACACGGTCTGCGAGGAAGCCATGTGCCCCAACATCGGCGAGTGCTGGGGCCGGGGCACGGCCACCTTCCTGCTCATGGGGGACACCTGCACCCGGAGCTGTGGCTTCTGCAAGATCAAGACCGGCCGCCCTGCCCCCCTGGACCCGGACGAGCCCCGGCGGGTGGCGGAGAGCGTCCAGGCCATGGGGTTGCAGCACGCCGTCCTCACCAGCGTGAACCGGGACGAGCAGCCGGACGGCGGGGCCTGGGTCTTCGCGGAGAGCATCCGCTGGATCCGGCGGCTCCAGCCTGGCTGCACGGTGGAGGTGCTCATCCCGGACTTCAAAGGGGACTGGGCAGCCCTGCAGGTGGTCATGGAGGCCCGACCGGAGATCCTGAACCACAACACCGAGACGGTTCCTCGCCTCTACCGCACCGTGCGTCCCCAGGCCAAGTACGCCCGGAGCATGGAGCTCCTGCGCCGGGCCAAGGAGATGGATCCCCTGGCCCTGACCAAGTCGGGCATCATGGTGGGCCTGGGGGAAAGCTGGGACGAGATCCTGCAGGTGATGGACGATCTGCGGGCCCAGGATGTGGACATCATGACCATCGGCCAGTACCTGCAGCCCAGCCGTTTCCACCTGCCCATCCAGCGCTACTACACGCCGGAGGAGTTCCAGCGCCTGGAGGAGGAAGGGCTGGCCCGGGGCTTCCAGTGGGTGGAGAGCGGCCCCCTGGTGCGCAGCAGCTACCACGCGGACGGCCAGGCCCACCTCAGCCGCCGCAGGGACGTGTAGGCGGTCCTCGCTCCTCCCCCGGCCTATTCGAACCCACGAAAAAACCCGCCAGATGCGGCGGGTTTTTCGCGTCGTCGAGCAGTGAGGAACTGAGCTCAGGCGTCCGTGGTGCCGAACTGCCGGTCCCCCGCATCCCCCAGGCCGGGCCAGATGAAGCCTGGGGGCAGCCCCCTCTCCGCGTCCTCGGCGGTGGTCAGCCGTTCGTCCACCCAGGCCACGTGGATGGCCACGTCCGGGTGGGCCTGGTGCAGGGCCTGGATCCCCTCGGGCGCGGCCAGGATGCCCAGGTACTTGATCTTCGCCACCCCTCGCTGCTTGAGGATGTCCACCGCGGCGATGGCCGAGCCCCCGGTGGCCAGCATGGGGTCCAGCACAAAGCAGTAGGAAAGGTCGATCTGGGGCGGGAACTTGCTGTAGTAGATCACCGGCTCCAGGGTCTCCTCGTCCCGGTAGAGGCCCAGGTGCCAGACCTCGCACTGGGGGATCAGGTTCTGGATCCCCTCCACCATGCCCAGGCCGGAGCGGAGGATGGGCACCAGGCCGATCTCCTCCTGCATCACCCAGCCCTTGGCCGTGGTCAGAGGGGTCTCCACCGTAGTCTCGGCCAGGGGCAGGTCGTACATGGCCTCGTAGGCCAGCATGGACGAGATCTCGAAGATCACTTCCCGGAACTGCTTGGGCTTGGTCTCCTTGTCCCGCAGGATGGTCAGCTTGTGGGCCACCAGGGGATGCTTGGAGACGAACACATTCTCTGCCCGCTGCTCGGACATGGCAGACCTCATTTCTTTGAAGAAACGTGTGGCGAGGACGGAAAGCGGCTACCAGCGGGCGGCGCCCGGGCGGCCCCGGCGGTTCATGGCCTCCACTTCTTTCTGGCACTGCAGGCAGAGAGTGGCGTCCGGCTTCACCTCCAGGCGCTCTTTCTCGATGGGCTTGCCGCAGCGCTCGCAGATGCCGTAGACGCCTTTTTCGATGGCCCGCAGAGCGGCTTGAATGTTGGAGAGCTTGTGCTCCAGCACGGAGATGAGGGTAGCGGTCTTTTCCCGTTCGAAGATGCCTGCATCCCCTTCATCCGGTTCCACATCTACCTCCTCCAGCATGGCCGCCCGCAGGTTGGCCAGCTCCTCTTCGATGATTGCCTTCTCCTCCAGCAATCGTTTCTTCTCCTTCTCCACAAACTTCGGATCCGGATAGGGCTGTTCGGTCACGCGTGTATCCTCCTGAGATGGCTGGGAACTTCGAACGTAAACAGGACCTCTGGTCCGTGATGGGCTCGGTGTGGTTGTTTGGAGGGCCCTCTTGCCGGGGCCGTCCTCTGGGAAATGGCCTGGTTTCCAGGATTTCGCCCCGTTATAGCACCAATTCAGCTGAAGGTCAAGGCTTTCGGCGCCACAATTTCCAATCGAATCCGATCGAAAATCCTTGGCCTTGTCCTCTCCCTGTGATCGATCTCTCCCTGCGATCGATCCGCGGATCGCCAGTCGGTTTCGGCCCACCCAGAAACTCTGTTATAATGCCCAGGAAATAGCAAATCCGTTCTGGTGTGGTTTCCAATTAGATTCGCCCTGGCCCGTCGGCGTTACAAGGACCGGATCCCAGACGCTTTCGGGTGGGCAGAGCATGGCGGACAGACTATGGTAGACGAACGAAGCCTGGGCGCCCAGGGTGCGGGCGGTGGAGAGACCCGGGGGCGGAAGGCCCCAGGCCGTCAAAGGGAGAGCAGCCGGGCCGTCTCCGGCCAGGAGCAGTCCGGGGACAAACGGTTGGACTACGCCTTGCGTCCTCGCAGCCTGGACGAGATGATCGGCCAGGAGCGGCTGCGGGACAAGATGCGCATCCTGGTGCAGGCGGCCCGCCAGCGGGAAGAGGCCCTGGACCACGTGCTCCTCTACGGCCCGCCCGGCCTGGGCAAGACCACCCTCAGCCACATCCTGGCCCAGGAGATGGGCGCCAACCTCAAGCCCACTGCCGGCCCGGCCATCGAGAAGGCCGGGGACCTGGCTGCCATCCTCACCAACCTGCGTAAGGGGGACATCCTCTTCATCGACGAGATCCACCGCCTGGGCCGGGCCGTGGAGGAGATCCTCTACCCGGCCATGGAGGATTTCGTCCTGGACATCACCGTGGGCAGCGGACCCAGCGCCCGCAGCATCCGCCTGAAGCTGCCCCGCTTCACGGTCATCGGCGCCACCACCCGCCTGGCCCTCATCACTTCGCCCCTGCGGGCCCGCTTCGGCGTGGTGGAGCGCTTCGACTTCTACTCCGTGGAGGCCCTGGAGGAGATCGTGATCCGGGCGGCCAGGCTCCTGGAGATGCCCATCGACCAGGCCGGAGCCCGGGAGATCGCCCGGCGATCCCGAGGGACGCCCCGGGTCGCCCTGCGGCTGCTGCGCCGGGTCCGGGACTTCGCCCAGGTGCGGGCCGAGGGCTTCATCGACCAGGAGGTGGCCCAGGACGCGCTGGCCCTGCAGGAGATCGATCACCTGGGGCTGGACGACCTGGACCGCCGGGTGCTGAGCGCCATCATCACCAAGTTCGGCGGGGGGCCTGTGGGCCTGGAGACCCTGGCCGCCAGCGTCAGCGAGGAGCGGGACACCATCATGGACGTGGTGGAGCCCTACCTGCTCCAGCTGGGCTTCCTGGACCGGACGCCCCGGGGGCGGGTGGCCACCCGGGCCGCCTACCAGCACATGGGCGTCCCCTACCCGGAGACGCCGGGCCAGGGCAGCCTCTTCGGCTAGCGGGCTGGCCCCCGGACAAAAAGAACGTCCCCGGCCAGATGCGGGGACGAGAGCCATTGGGGCGAAAATTCGGTAGGGACAGGGCTTGCCCCGTCCACGCGAATCGGATTCGATTCGCTTTCCCTCACCTCATTTCATCTCTTCTCATCCTTCACTTCATCTCATCTCCCCCATCGCCTGAAACAAGGTAGCCACGTTGCGCCGGTGGATCGCCGCGCAGAGGGACGTGCGCCGGTTCTCCGGCAGCAGGGCCAGGGACGCCCGCTGCACGGCCGGGAGCTCCTCCCGCCGCTGCACCGCGCCGGGGATGGTCCGCCGCAGGCCGTGGAGGTAGGCCACGTCCTCGGCCAGCCGGGTCATCACCGTGACCTTGTCCTCGCTCAGGGAGCCGGTGCGGGGGATATAGAGGAGTCGCTCCCGCTCCTTCACCAGCCGGGCCAGCAGACGCAGGGTCTCCAGCTCCTCCGTGCCGTCGGATCCCGGGGCCAGGGCAGGCAGGGCCAGGTCGCTGCCGAAATCGCCCCCCACCAGGATGCCCAGGGCAGGGAAGAGCACCACGGCTCGCCCCTGGCGGGCGTGGATGTCCAGCAGGTGCTCCCCCACCCGCACGTGGGAGAGCTGGCCCGGGGTGAGGCGGACGGCCTGGCCGGCCACCCGGACGCCCGGGCCCGTGGCCAGGGTGAGGACCTGGGGCGGCAGGGTGAAGCGCTCGGCCACGTCCGGGGGCGGGTCGATGAGGAGCAGCCGCTCGGGCTGGCCTGGCTCCTGCTCCAGGACGAAGAGGGTGTGCCAGGGCGGATCGCCTTCGCTCAGGAGCTCCAGGTGGCGGTGCAGCTGGGTGACACTGTTCATGAGCGGTCCGAACCCGGCTGCTCGTCCACCGCGCAGGGCTCCGTGGGGCCCAGCTCCTGGACCAGGGACGCCAGCTCCCCGGGCAGATCGGCGATGACCACCCGGCCATCGGGCAGGATGTAGATCTCCGTCTCCGTGGGCAGGGCGGGCCAGGCCCAGGAGGCTGGCTCCGGGGTGTCCGGGCTAGTCGGCCTGGACGTGGATGGTGGTGTCGGTCTCTTTCTCATAGTATTCCCCGGTGCGCTCCTCCAGCTCCACCTGGCCCAGCTTCTCCAGGAGGGCGCTGATGCTCTCGCAGGCGCTGCCTTTCACCCCTTTGATGGTGTACTCCACCCGGCCGTCCGGCAGGATGCGGATCTCGATCTCCTGTTTCTGCATGGTTCTGCCTCCAAATCCTCACAGGGATGCTCACTGCCAGCGACGCACGGTCAGGCGGATCACCTGGTCCTTGCCCACCGTTTCCTCCACCAGGTCGAAGCCGGCCTCCTCTACCTGGTTGAGCACCATGTGGTAGGCGTAGCGCTGTTGGATCTGCTTCATCAGGGGGCGGACCCGCTTCAAGTGCATGTCGTCCCCCACGAACTCGAAGTGGCCCTCCTCCGTCGGACGCAGGCCGAAGGCGACGCCCCGGTGTTGGATCACCAGGGGCAGATTGCCGTGGAAACCACTCCAGAGGTGGGTGAAGCGGCTGTTCTCCTTGTACGCCAGCTTCAGGTCATCCAGGGCCTGCTTGATCAGGGCCAGATCCCGCAGCTCCGTCTTGATCTTCACGAACTTGGACATGGACACCTCCCTGGCCCGATCCCGGGCCGCCTACACGGAACACACAGACTGCCTGACGCATCCAAAGTATACCATCCTCCTCCAACCGGATTCCCCGCTTCCCGTGCCGCAGGGTGCATTCCCCCTCACTCGATCCGTTCCCGCCACCAGTTGTCCGCCAGGAAGCCCCGGCCCCGAGCCGTGTTCAGATGGTGGGCGCAGTCACAGGTGGGCGGCCCCTGGAGCTCGGCCAGGAAGGTCGGCAGCTGCTCCATGACCAGCTCCAGACCCTGGCGCAGCTCCCCGCTGGGATGGCCCTGGGGGCGGTCCGCGCTGTGGGCCTGCACCGTGGCCAGGCCGGCGTAGCAGAGCTCCAGCTCCTTGGCCAGGGAGATCTCCGGCACCAGGTTCTGCCCTGCCACGTCCGCGCCCCAGGAGCGGAAGAGCCTGGCCTCCGCCTGGGTCTCCCGCCGGGGACCGTCCACGCCCAGGTAGACCACGCCCGGGGCCATGGGCAGGGCCTGGCTCAGGGCCTGGGTCATCTGAGGGCAGACGGGAGGGACCTGGGAGATGTCGCTCACCCCTTCCTCGCTGAAGAAGGTGGTGGGCTGGTGCCGGGTGAAGTCCATGTAGTCGGTGACGATCAGGGGCTGTCCCCGGCCCAGGACGGGGTTGATGGCCACCACCGAGTCCCAGTTCAGGACCCGCTGCACGCCCAGCTGCTTGGCGGCCAGCAGGGTGGCCCGGGGGTCCGTGCGGCCGGGCATGCCGCTGTAGGGCTGGACCCAGACAGCCGGCCCATGATCCAGGGCGCGCAGAGCCACCGGTCCCACCGTGCCGTAGCGGGTCTGGATGGTGCGCTCCTCCCGCACCGGGCCCAGGATGTCCAGTGCCCGAGGCGGCAGGATGACGGCGATGAGGAGTAACAGGTCAGCTTCGATCATGGCGAAAACGGAGGGACAGGCTTGGTCTGATCCAGGTTGAGGCCGGGGATGCCCCTTGCTATAATAGAGCCACGCCGGGGCTGGGGGAACGGCCACGAATGCACCCAAGGAGCGGCGCGTGCCAACCATAGCATTGATCGCCCACGATGGCAAAAAGGACGATATCATTCGCTTTGCTCGAGAGAACCGGCCGGATCTGGCCCGTTTTCACCTGATCGCCACCGGCACCACCGGGGAGCGGATCCAGGCCGCGACGGAGCTCCCTGTGGAGCGGATGCTGAGTGGACCTTACGGTGGGGACGCCCAGATCGCAGCCCGGGTGGCCCAGGGAGGGGTGGACGGGGTGATCTTCCTGGTGGATCCCCTCTACGCCCACCCCCACGAGCCGGACATCCAGGGCCTGCTGCGGATCTGCAATGTGCACAACGTCCCCGTGGCCACCAACGAGGCCTCCGCGCGCTTCCTGCTCCAGGGCCTGGTCCGGGGCCTGGAAGGAGCCGAGTGAGAGCCGGAGCGCACCTGGGTCCCTCAACTGTCGGGAGCATTTCAAACCGGAACGGCCATCATCTGGTATAATGCCAGATGACCCACCCCCGGGCCTTCCCCCGCCGGGCCCGGGCCGCCGGTGTCAGACGGCTGCCGAACCGTCGGCTTCGATTTTTCCACCTTTCCACTCGTTTCATCCCCCACTGGAGGCTTGCCATGGAGCTTTTGGGCATCGATATTGGTGGCAGCGGCATCAAGGGCGCCATCGTGGACTCGGAGACGGGCCAGCTGCTCACCGACCGGCACCGCATCCCCACGCCCCAGCCCTCCGTCCCGGACGCGGTGGCGGACGTGGTGGCCGAGATGGCCCGCCACTTCTCCTGGCAGGGGCCCATCGGCTGCACCTTCCCCGCAGTGGTGCGCCGGGGCCAGGTCCTCACCGCGGCCAACGTGGACAAATCCTGGATCGGCGCCCAGGCCCAGGAGCTCTTCTCCCAGCGGACGGGCTGCCCGGTCACGGTGATCAACGACGCGGACGCGGCCGGCATCGCGGAGATGACCTTCGGCGCCGGCCAGGGGGAGCAAGGGGTGGTGCTGGTCTTCACCCTGGGGACGGGCATCGGCAGCGCCCTCTTCACCCGGGGCGTCCTGGCCCCCAACACGGAGCTGGGTCACCTGGAGCTGCGAGGACGGGAGGCGGAGAAGTGGGCCGCGGCCCGGATCCGCAAGGAGGAGAAGCTGAGCTGGAAGGAGTGGGCCCGGCGGCTGGACAAGTACCTTCGCCACGTGGAGTTCCTCTTCTGGCCGGACCTGATCATCGTGGGGGGCGGTGTCAGCAAGAAGCACGAGAAGTTCTTCCCCTACATCCAGACCAAGGCGCGGCTGGTCCCAGCAGCCCTGCGCAACAACGCGGGGATCGTGGGGGCGGCCATGGCGGCCCATGCCCGGATGCGCCACCCGTCCCCGTCCATGAGCTGAGGAGAGCGACCGATGAGCGGCACAGCATTGCCCCTGGGGCGACAGCGGGCCATCCAGCAGTGCACCCAGGAGGGGGGCACTTTCGCCATGCTGGCCATGGATCAGCGGGGAAGCCTGAAGCGGGCCCTGCGCCCGGAGGATCCCAGCGCGGTCTCCTTCGAGGAGATGGCGGCCATCAAGGAGGCGGTGGTAGGCGCCCTCTCCCCCCATGCCAGCGCCACCCTGCTGGATCCGGAGTACGGCTACCCGGTCTGCGTCCCCCGTCGGGCCCTGAGCGGCCATTCGGGCCTGCTCCTGGCCCTGGAAGCCAGCGGCTACGAAGGCCAGCCTACGGAACGGCGCACCCGGCTGTTGGACAATTGGAACCCGGAGCGGATCCGCAAGGCCGGGGCCAGCGGGGTGAAACTCCTGGTCTACTACCACCCGGAGGCGGCCAACGCCCAGGAGCAGGAGGCGCTGGTGGCCCAGGTGGCGGAGGAGTGTCACCGCTGGGATCTGCCCCTCTTCCTGGAGCCCCTCCACTACTCCCTGGACCCGTCCACCAAGCGGGTGCCCAATGCGGAGCGGCGGCGCATCGTCATCGAGACGGCCCGGCGGCTGGTCCCCCTGGGGGTGGACGTGCTCAAGGCCGAGTTCCCGGTGGATGTGGCCCAGACCCAGGACGAGGTCGAGTGGGCCGATGCCTGCGCGGAGCTGAGCGAGGCCTCCCCGGTGCCCTGGGTGCTCCTCAGCGCCGGCGTGGACTACGACACCTTCCACCGGCAGCTGCGGGTGGCCTGCGAGAACGGCGCCAGCGGCATGCTCTGCGGCCGGGCCATCTGGAAGGAGTCCGTGGGGCTCCGGGGGGCGGAGCGCACCGCCTTCCTGCACACCACGGGCGTGGAGCGCATTCAGCGCCTGGCCGCCCTGATCCGGGGGCTGGCCCGGCCGTTCTGGAGTGACCGATAACCCCACCAACCTGTCCCCCAATCATCCAACCGTCCAGCTTGTTCGTTGGCAAGAGGCTGGAGCAGGCCCATGCTGGATCAGGAGAGAGAAACCATGACGAAACTGCACGAGTTGGCACTCAAAGGCCAGTCCATCTGGCTGGACTTCATCCGCCGTTCCTTCCTCAACGCGGGGAAGCTCAACGACCTGGTGGAGCAGGGGCTGCGGGGCGTCACCTCCAACCCCACCATCTTCCAGAAGGCCATCACCGGGGGCACGGACTACGACGCCGCGCTGGAACGCCTGGTGAAGGAAGGCCACTCGGTGAGCGAGATCTACGAGAGCCTGGTGATCCAGGACATCCGCCGGGCCGCGGACGTGCTCCGGCCTGTCTACGAGCGCACCGACGGCAAGGACGGTTTCGTGAGCCTGGAGGTGAACCCCAAGCTGGCCTACGACACTGAGGGCACCATCATGGAGGCCCGGCGTCTCTTCGCCATGGTGGACCGCCCTAACCTGATGATCAAGGTGCCAGCCACGCCCGAGGGGGTCCCGGCCATCGAGACCCTGATCAGCGAGGGCATCAACGTGAACGTGACCCTCATCTTCTCCCTGAGCCAGTACGAGGCCATCGCCCAGGCCTACATCAACGGCCTGGAGCGGCTGGCCGCGGCCCGGGTGGACTACGGGCGGGTGGCCTCCGTGGCCTCCTTCTTCGTCAGCCGAGTGGACAAGGTGGTGGACCAGCGGCTGGAGGAGCTGGGCAACACGGAGCTCCAGGGCAAGATCGCCATCGACAACGCCAAGCTGGCCTACGCCCGCTTTAAGGACATCTTCAGCGGCCCCCGCTGGGAGGCCCTGGCCGCCAAGGGCGCGCAGGTCCAGCGTCCTCTCTGGGCCAGCACCAGCACCAAGAACCCCAGCTACCCGGACACCATGTACGTGGACAACCTCATCGGGCCGAACACGGTGAACACCCTGCCCCCGGCCACGTTGGAGGCCTTCCTGGACCACGGGGTGGTGGCCTTGACCCTGGAGGAGGGGCTGGAGGAGGCCCACAAGCGCATGCAGCAGCTCACTGCCCTGGGCATCGACCTGGAGGAGATCACCGAGCAGCTCCAGGTGGACGGGGTGAAGTCCTTCGCGGACTCCTTCGACGCCCTGCTGGAGAGCATCATCGCCAAGTGCAAGGCCATGTCCGGCCGCACCAGCACCAGCGTGGCCGAGCGCATCACCCTGGAGCTGGGCCAGTACCAGCCCCTGGTGGACAAGGCCCTGGCCGAGATGGACGAGGCCCAGGTGGGGCCCCGGATCTGGGCCCGCAGCTACACCGTCTGGAAGCAGGACCCCTCGGAGATCACCAACCGCCTGGGCTGGTTGGACATCGCGGACCGCATGCAGGCAGAGATCCACCCCATCCGGGCCCTGGTCCAGGACGTGCAGAACGAGGGCTACACCAAGGCCCTGGTCCTGGGCATGGGAGGCTCCAGCCTGGCGCCGGAGGTCTTCGGCGAGGTCTTCACCGGCACGGGCATCCAGCTCCGGGTCCTGGACAGCACCCACCCGGACGCGGTGGCCGCCATGACCGAGTGGGTGGACCCGGCCCGCACTCTCTTCATCGTCTCCAGCAAGTCCGGCTCCACCGTGGAGACCCTCTCTTTCTTCAACTACTTCTACAACCTGCTCTGGAAGCAGCTGGGCGAGGAGGAGGCCGGTCGCCACTTCGTGGTCATCACCGACCCGGGCTCCCGCCTGGTCACCATGGCCGAGTACTACGAGCTGCGCCGGGTCTTCCTGGCGGATCCCAACATCGGCGGCCGCTACTCGGCCCTCTCCCACTTCGGGATGGTCCCCGCTGGCCTGGTGGGCGCGGACCTGCGCCGTCTCCTGCGCCGAGGGCTGGAGGCCATGAACGACTGCGGCCCCCACCTGAGCGCGGCGGAGAATCCAGCGGTGGTCCTGGGTGGGGTGATGGGCGAGCTGGCCCGGGCTGGCCGGGACAAGCTCACGGTGGTGGCCTCCCCCCAGATCGCGGGTTTCGGGGACTGGCTGGAGCAGCTGGTGGCTGAGAGCACCGGCAAGGAGGGCACTGGGATCGTGCCTGTGGTGGGGGAGCCCCTGGCCTCCGCGGAGGAGTACGGCCAGGATCGCCTCTTCGTCTACCTGAGGCGGGGGGACGACACCACCCACCAGGCCGCGGTCCAGGCCCTGCGGGAGGCCGGCCATCCCGTGGTCACGGTCCACCTGCGGGATCGGTACGACCTGGGCGAGCAGTTCTTCCTGTGGGAGTTCGCCACGGCCGTGGCCGGCCATCGCCTGGGCATCAACCCCTTCGACCAGCCCAACGTGGAGTCGGCCAAGGTCCAGGCCCGGAAGATGATCCAGCAGTACATGGACACCGGCTCCCTGCCCGACCCGGCCCCCACCCTGACGGAAGGGGAGATGGCCGTCTTCGGCCCGGCCCAGGGGGAGAACGTGGTCCAGGCCCTGGTCCACTTCCTGGACCAGGGGGATCCCGGGGACTACATTGCCCTCCAGGCCTACGTCCAGCCCACGGAGGCCAGCCATCGTCTGCTCCAGACCCTGCGCGCCGGCCTGCGTGCCCGCTACCGTCTGGCCACCACCCTGGGCTACGGCCCTCGCTTCCTCCACTCCACCGGTCAGCTCCACAAGGGGGACGCGGGCAACGGCCTCTTCGTCCAGTTCACCGACGACCCCAGCCAGGACGTGCCCATCCCCGACGAGGCGGGCAAGGAGCTGGAGTCGGTGACCTTCGGCGTGCTCATCCGGGCCCAGGCCCTGGGGGACATGCAGGCCCTGGTCCAGGAGAAGCGCCGGGTCCTGCGCATCCACCTGGGGAAGGATGCCCTGACCAACCTGGCTCGCCTGGCCCAGGCCGTGGCCCCCGTCCAGGAAGCCTGAGGCCGCCCCATGAACCCGGATGTGATCAACTGGAAGCGCATGGCGGCCCATGCCGCGGTGGAGTTCGTGGAGCCGGGCATGGTGGTGGGGCTGGGCCACGGCAGCACCACGGCCTTCGCCCTGGAGCGCATCGCGGAGAGGCTGCGCAGCGGCGAGTTGAGGGACATCCTGGGCATCCCCTGCTCCAGCCAGGTGGAGGCCCAGGCCAAGGAACTGGGCATCCCTCTCACCAGCCTGGAGGAGCACCCGGTGGTGGATCTGACCATCGACGGGGCGGACGAGGTGAGCCAGGCCCTGGATGTGATCAAGGGGGGCGGGGGCGCCCTGGTGCGGGAGAAGATCGTGGCCCAGGCCACCAAGCGGGAGATCATCGTGGCCGACGGCACCAAGCTCTCCCCGCTCCTGGGGACCCGCTGGGCCCTGCCCGTGGAGGTGCTCCCCTTCGGCTGGCGCACCCAGGCCAGCTATCTGGAATCCCTGGGGGCCCAAGTGAGCCTTCGCACCGGCCCGGATGGCTCCCGCTTCGTCACGGACCAGGGCAACTTCATCCTGGACGCCAACTTCGGCCCCATCCCCGAGCCCCAGGCCCTGGCCGCTCGCCTGGACGAGCGCACGGGCAT
>WGCB01000084.1 GCA_015494005.1 Caldilineaceae bacterium | reverse complement strand
CATCTGATCATCAACGGCTGGTTCGTGGGCCAGCCCACCACCGGCAGCGGCCAGTACATCCATCACCTGCTGACCCACATGCCCCCGCAAGGTCCCCAGCATCGCTTCACCCTGCTCGTCCCCCGATCCGGCCCGGCCCAGGATTGGTCCCAGGAGTGGCCGGGTGTAGAGGTCCTCGCCCTGCCGTTGCCCCGGCTGCCCGGCCCGCTGGCCAAGCTCTGGTGGGAGCAGGTGACTGTCACGGCCCAGGCCCGGCGCCTGGGGGGCGATGTGCTCTGGGTGCCCTACTGGGCTGGGCCTCTCTGGCAGCCCCTGCCTGTGGTGGTCACCGTCCACGACCTGATCCCCCGGCTCCTGCCCGAGTACCGGGGCGGCCTGGCCAACCGTCTCTACACGGCCCTGGTCAGCTGGACGGCCCGGCGGGCCGCGGCCATCCTCACGGTGAGCCAGGCCAGCGCCCGAGACATCGTGGCCCACCTGGGCGTGCCAGAGGATCGGGTCTTCCCGGTGCACCACGGGCCCAACCTGGCCGGCGCGTCCCCGCCCTCCGCGGAGGAGCTGGCCCGGGTCCGGGCGCGCTACCGGCTGCCGGCCCGGTTTTTCCTCTACCTGGGCGGGTTCGATGTGCGCAAAAATGTGGGGACGGTGCTGCGGGCCTACCGGCGCTTCCTGGAGAAGGGGGGCGATCCGGAGGTGAAGCTGGTGGTGGCCGGGAAGTTGCCCGAGCGGGAGACGCCCTTCTTCCCGGACCCCCAGCGTCTGGCCGACGAGCTGGGGATCCGGGAACGGGTGCACTTTGTGGGCTGGGTGGCGGAGGAGGACAAACCGGCCCTGTACGCCCTGGCCATGGCTTTCCTCTTCCCCAGCCGCTACGAGGGCTTCGGCATGATGGTCCTGGAGGCCATGGGGGCAGGCTGTCCAGTCATCACCAGTGGGGAGTGAGGAATCTGGAATGCGGAGTGGGGAGTACGGAATGCGGAGTGGGGAGTGCAGAGTAGGGAGTGGGGAATGTCAGCGAGCGCGGTTGCGTCGATTTTTCTTGGCTGTTTTGATGGAGGCTACGGTCATGGCCACGAGTTCATCCCCTTCCTGCATGAGGGGCGCCAACTGCTCGAGGCGAACGAGACGGCTCTCCACCAGAAGCTCCATCCAGTAAAGGCTCTCGTCCGCCTCCTCTTCCACGATGCCCATCTTGGCGATGAACTCTGCCTGAGAGCGGGACCGGCAGGCGGCTCGATAGCTGGCCCCCACGGATGTTCCGGCCCGCAGTAGCCTGCCTGGCGATGACCTGGGCTACGACGGTGTCCGGCAGCGCTTCCACCAGGCGGATGACACGCAGGGCATACTGCTTCGTGCGCTCTCGCAGGTCAGGACGTCCATCCACAAGCTGCTCCGTTCCCCATTCGCCATTCTGCATTCCCCATTCGCCATTCCCCGTTCGCCATTCTGCTCTGCATTCCCCATTCCCTACTCCCCATTCACCTGGGGAGTGAAGCAGATCTGCTCGGCGGCCAGGGCCGGGTGATCGTAGCCGAAATGGTCGGTGATCTGCCAGAGCTCCTCGTTTTCCTCGAAGATGGGGGCCACGGCCTGGCAGGCTTCCACTGGATCCGACTTGGCGATGAAGCTGTTCAGCCACTCGGTGGACGCCTGGGTGTAGGCGCTGTCCGGCTGACCGGCCTGGAGGAGGGCCAGGGCAGTGCGGGCCTGGGCCATCTGACCGTCCAGGGCCAGGGCCTGGATCAGGCGGAAGCTGGCCAGCCCCTGGAGCAACTGCAGCTCCTCCTCGGGAGCGATGCCGAAGAGGCTGCACGCCTGCAGGTCCGGGTCCTCTAACGCGTCCCGGTAGCGCTGGATGGCCGGCCCGTAGCCCAGGACGTTGGATGCCTGCAGGGCCATGTCCGCTTCCACCAGCCGCAGACCCAGGCAGTCACTCCCCTCCACATCCCGGTCATAGCGCCAGCTGATACGCTGGTAGGGCGCGCCGTCCACGCTCTGCCAGATCTCCTCGTGGGGCACGGCCAGGCCGCCCCCAGGCGTGCCGCTGACCCCGCCCACCAGGCGGATCTGCTGTCCCTGGCCCGGACCGTCGTCCGGCACCGGCTCGATGAAGACCTCGCCCTCGGCGATGGCGGCGCCGGGCTGGATGGCATCCAGGTAGGCCTGGTTCTCCTCGTCCCAGCGGACAGCCTGGACGCTGGTCACGCAGAAGGTGGAGCAGCTCTCCACGGTCCAGATGAGCTCGGGCCGACCGTCCTGGTTGGCATCGCCCACGGCCAGGGGCTTGGGCTGGCCGTAGACGGCCGGGGCCATGGCCAGGCTGTAGCCGCCCTGGTCGTCCGCGTGGAAGATGAAGACGCCCCCCTCCGCGCCGCCGGGGCCATAGCCCGCGTCGCTGATGATGGTGGGGAAGACGATCAGGTCGTTCAGGCTGTCCTGGTTCAGGTCGTAGACCAGCACCGCGCCCCGGTCGTCGGTCATGGCATCACAGACCCGCAGCCAGGCCTCCACCACCAGGAGATCGTCCTGGGCCGCGGTCATCACACCCGGCAGCACATCCCGGTAATCGGCCAGGGTCTCCGGGCAGGGCGGCAGGTCCGCCTCCAGGGCCGCCGCGGGGATGGCGGCTTCCTCCTGGGTCTCCTCCGAGGCGGGGGTCTCCGCGACCGGGGCTTCCTCGGTTTCTGCCCCGGGCGTTTCCTGGCCTGCTGCCTCTGTGGCCGCAGGCTCCGGGGTGGGCGACGCGGCCACCGGCTCCACCGTGGGCACATCCACGTCCAGGATCGGGCAGACGTCCGCGGCGTGGAAGGTGGGATTGGCGTAGCCGTAGTCGGCCAGCACCTCCACCACCTCGGGATGCTCCTCCGCGTACTCGTTCACCGTGGTGCAGGCGGCCACAGGATCGCCGCTGGCCTGGTACTCGGCCAGCCAAAGCTGGGCTACCTGGGTGTAGACCTGGTCCGGGTAGGTGGCGGCCAGCTGCTCCACCAGGGCCGTCGCGGTTTCCGGGTCCCCGGTGTAGCCGCTGAGGAGGGCCAGGCGGTAGAGGCTGAAGCTGCGCAGCTCGTCCAGCTCGTTGGGCCGGGTCCAGCAGGCCACCAGGTCCGTGTTGACGATGGCCTCCTCATAGAGGGCCTGGGCCTCTTCGAAGGCCAGATCCTCCGCGAAAGCCCGGTTGGCGTCGATGACCAGGTGGTAGAGGCAGTTGCTGGCGCCGAAGGTCTGGCTGAGCTGGACGTAGGGGGCACCGTCCGGGCTGCCCCAGACCTCCGTCCGGGAGCGCTGAGGGCCAGCCCCCACGCTGCCGTAGACGCCGCCGGTGAGGACCAGCTCCTGGCCGCTGCCGGCCGGATCCACGTCCTCCAGGCTGACCTCCGCGTAGGCCATGGTGATGGTCCCCACAGTCCAGTCCTGCCAGGCGCTCCCGTCCCAGCTGCGGATGTAGACGGTGTCGAAGCAGGTGCTGGCGCCGCAGGTGGTGTCCTGCCAGACCACGTCCATCTGGCCGTCCTGGTTCACGTCGTCCACGGCCAGGAGGGCCACCTCGCCAGCGGCTCGAGCCCGGTAGGCCTGGACGAAGCCCTCCTGGCTGCCGTTGAAGAGGATCAGGTCGCT
>WGCB01000083.1 GCA_015494005.1 Caldilineaceae bacterium | reverse complement strand
GGGCTGCCCTGGAGGAGGAAGTTGACGATCACCCGGCCGTCGTCCAGCTCCCGCACGGCGATGCCCAGACCGCCGTCCGTGGCCTTGCGGAAGTCCTCCAGGATGAAGGGACCGCTGATGTGGCCATCCGGGATGGACCAGGCGAAGTCCCGCAGGGCCCGCAGGTAGGTCAAGGGATCCTTCTCCTCGTCGGCCTTCTGGAAGCGGGGGCGGAACTTCTCGTGCAGGGCGTCCCAGTCGATGCCCTTGTACTCGGTGAAGGCGTACTCCTTGCGCATCTTCTCCACCAGGGCGTCGAAGGCCTCGGTGTAGCTCAGGTCCGAGTAGTCCACCAGGGCCGCGCCCTCCGGCTCGATCAGGTCGATGACCGGGTGGCTGGAGCGGTCGAAGGTGAAGGGGTCCGTGTCCATGTCCACCACGGTGTAGCCCTGGGGTAGGGTCACGATGGGGTCGTCCTCGGTGAAGAGGAGGCCGTCCTCCCCGAAGCCCGAGGGGAAACCCTGCTCATCGTCCGGCGCGTAGACCAGGAACTTGCCGCCGATGATCTCCCGCTCCGTCTCCGCGTCCTCGCTGACCCGGGTGGAGGCGTAGGCGGTGGACCAGCCGCCGCCGAAGAGGTCCCGCTCCTCCAGGAAGGGGTCGCCGAAGGTGTTGGTCCAGTAGGCCACCGCGAAGACCTGGACGCCCAGATCCTCCTCGTCGTCGTGGTCCACGTCCCGCAGGCTGCCCTGGGGCTCGATGGGCAGGGCCAGGGTGTAGCTGAAGGGGGAGGTGAAGAAGTCCGAGGTGATCTGGCCCAGGGTCTGGGACTCGGGCGGCATGAGGAAGCGCTCGTTGCGGTCCACGAAGCCGGCCTGGTCCTCCAGGATGATCACCGGCTCGGCCACGCCCAGGGTGAAGCGGGGGTTGGTGTAGGTGACCTGGCCGCTGATGCTCACCGGGCCGCCCTCGTCGTTGACGATGTCCGCGGGGGGCGGCCCGTCCTGGGCCAGGGCGATCCCGGGCAGGAGGAGGATGGCCAGGGCCAGCAGCAGGGCGGCGGCCAGGGTCGAGGTCTTGGACAGAGATTGGTTCATGGGTGGATTCCTTCCGGCTAGAGAGTGTAGATAAACGATGGCGGTCAGCTGTGGAGTGCTGTCTGTGGGTCGCTGGTTGTGACCCGTTGCCGTTCGTACTGGATCACGTCCTGCAGGATCTGGTCCAGGGAGCGGGTGGGCTGCCAGCCGATGGCCTCCCGGATCTTGCGGATGTCCGGCACCCGGCGCTGCATGTCCTCGAAGCCCGGGGCGTAGGCCTGGCTGTAGGGGATGTGCTGGACGGGCGAGGAGGAGCCGGTGGCCTGGAGCACCCGCTGGGCCAGCTCGTTGATGGTGACCTCCTCGTTGCTGCCGATGTTGTAGACCTGGCCCGCGGTCTCCTCTGGCCGGTCCAGCAGGGCCAGCAGGGCCTGGACCACGTCCGTCACGTGGCAGAAGCAGCGGCTCTGCTCCCCGCTGCCGAAGACGGTGATGGGCTCCCCGGCCAGGGCCTGGCGCACGAAGCGGGGGATCACCATGCCGTAGCGGCCGATCTGCCGGGGCCCCACCGTGTTGAAGAAGCGGGTGATGGTCACCGGCAGGTCGTACTCCCGGTGGGCGGCCAGGCCCAGGAACTCGTCCAGGAGCTTGCTGGCCGCGTAGACCCAGCGGCTGCGGCTGGAGGGCCCCAGGACCAGGTCGTCGTCCTCGCGGAAGGGGACGTTCTCCTTCTTGCCGTAGACCTCGCTAGTGCTGGCCAGGAGGGTGCGGCAGCGGTAGCGGCGGGCCGCAGCCAGCACCGCGTGGGTGCCCAGCACGTTGGTCTCGATGGTCTCCGTGGGCTGCTCCACCACTAGCTGCACGCCCACCGCCGCAGCCAGATGCACGATGGCGTCCGCCTGGCTGGCCAGCCGGTCCAGGACCAGGCCGTTGTCCAGGGATTCGATGGCGAAGGAGAAGTGGGGCAGGCGCACCAGATGGGCAATGTTCTGGAAGCTGCCAGTGCTCAGGTTGTCCAGGACGGCCACCGAGTCGCCCCGCTGGAGCAGGGCCTCGGCCAGGTGGCTGCCGATGAAACCAGCGCCGCCAGTGATCAGAACGTGCATGGGGGAATCCTCGAGCGATGGTTGGGTGTGGGTCGAGCCGGGTGAACCGATCCGGACCCAGCGCTGGGCCCGGGAAAAGCGGTGGGGGTATGATATCCTGGAGCCGGTCTGGGGTCAAACTCGGTTGGCCCGCCCTGGGTAGGCAATTCTACTGTTGGCGATCCCCTACTGTTGGCAATCCCCCCACTGTTGGCAATCCCACTGTGCGCCTGGGCCCGGCATCTGCTATACTGCAGCCAGAAAGTCGATGAACCCATCCACAACCGGAAAAGAGTGAACGATGAGCGCACAGAAAGCAGATATCGGCGTGATCGGCCTGGCCGTCATGGGCCAGAACCTGGTCCTGAACATGGAGCGCAACGGCTTCACCGTGGCCGTCTACAACCGCACCACCGCCACCATGCAGGCCTTCGTGGAGGCCCACCCCGGCAAGAAACTGCTGCCGGCCACCACCCTGGAGGAGTTCGTGGCCCGCCTGGAGCGGCCCCGCAAGATCCTGCTCATGGTGAAGGCGGGCAAACCCGTGGACGCGGTGCTGAGCCAGCTGGTTCCTCTGCTGGAGCCCGGGGACATCGTCATGGACGGGGGCAACAGCTACTTCCTGGACACGGAGCGGCGGGGCCGGGAGCTGGAGCCCAAGGGCATCCTCTACATGGGCGTGGGCGTCAGCGGCGGCGAGGAGGGCGCGCTCTGGGGGCCCAGCATCATGCCCGGCGGGCCGGAGGAGGCCTGGCAGGCGGTGCGGCCCATCCTGGAGGCCATCGCGGCCCGGGCGCCGGAGGACGGCAAGCCTTGCGTCACCTACCTGGGCCGGGGCGGGGCTGGCCACTACGTGAAGATGGTCCACAACGGCATCGAGTACGGGGACATGCAGCTCATCGCCGAGGCCTACGACATCCTGCGCCGCATCCTGGGCCTGGAGGCACCCCAGCTGGCCCAGATCTTCGACGAGTGGAACCGAGGGGAGCTGGACAGCTACCTGATCCAGATCACTGCCCAGATCTTCCGCAAAGTGGACCCAGAGACCGGCCGTCCCCTGGTGGACCTGGTCCTGGACAAGGCCAAGCAGAAGGGCACGGGCAAGTGGACCAGCCAGAACGCCATGGACATCGGCGCGCCCATCCCCACCATCGACAGCGCCGTCTCGGCCCGCATCATCTCCAGCCTGAAGGAGGAGCGGGTGGCCGCCTCCCAGGTGCTGCCCGGCGGCGTCCAGGAGGGCTTCTCCGGGGACCGGGACGCCCTGATCCAGCAGGTGCGCCAGGCCCTCTACGCCAGCAAGATCAGCGCCTACGCCCAGGGCATGGCCATGTTGCGCACGGCCCGACAGGAGTACGGCTACGGCTACGACCTGGGGGAGATCGCCGCCATTTGGCGGGCCGGCTGCATCATCCGGGCCCGCTTCCTGAACAAGATCACCGCGGCCTTCCGCCGCAACCCAGAGCTGACCAACCTCCTCCTGGACGACAGCTTCCGGGACGAGGTGGCGGAGCGGCTGCCCGGCTGGCGGCAGGTGGTGCAGACCGCGGTGGGCCAGGGCGTGCCAGTCCCGGCCTTCAGCGCCAGCCTGGCCTACTACGACAGCTACCGCAGCGAGCGCCTGCCCGCCAACCTGATTCAGGCCCAGCGGGACTTCTTCGGCGCCCACACCTACGAGCGGGTGGACAAGCCCGGCTCCTTCCACACGGACTGGGAGGCGTGACCGTGGCCGGGAAACTCAACCGCTGGCACCTGGTCGCCCTGGCCATCCTGGTGCTGGGAGGCGCCTGGATCGGACTCAACCGGGTGCCGCCGGAGAGCAACGCCTTCACCGTGCGGGCGCCGGCTCCGGCCGTGGGCCACCCCGCGCCGGACTTCACCCTGGTGGGGATGGACGGGCAGCCCCACAGCCTGAGCGACTACCGGGGCAAGCCGGTGGTCCTCAACTTCTGGGCCACCTGGTGCGGACCCTGCCGGGCCGAGATGCCGGAGCTGGAAGCCGCGTCCCAGCGCTTCGAGGGAGCCCTGGTGGTCCTGGGCGTGGACCAGGGCGAGGATCCGGCGACGGTGCGGGCCTTCCTGGAGGAGCTGGGCATCACCTTCCCCATCGTCCTGGACCGGGAGCAGGAGGCCGGCACCCTGTACAATGTCATGGGCCTGCCCACCACCTACTTCGTGGACCGGGACGGGATCATCCAGCACCTGTGGACTGGCGAGATGAACGGGGCCATCCTGGCCGAGGGCATCCAGCGCATCGCGCCGTGAACGGATGGGGCTGGTGTAGAGATTGGCGATTGCGAGATTGGCCGCTTTCCGGTTGAGCCCAATCTCCAATCTCCTCTTCTGCCCTTCAAACCGCGTCGGGCCAGATGTCATCTTCTACTCGCGATTCACCACACTTCGACCCCAGACCGAACATCACCACCCAGGCCAGCATCAGATCCGGCAGGGCGTAGGAGGCGTCGATGAGGCCGTGGGCCAGGGCCGCGGCGATCCCGGCCAGGAGGCCCAGCCTCAGCCCGGACCAGCCCGCGCGCTGCAGGCCCCGCCACAGCCCGCGGATCCCCGCGCCTAGCCAGGCCATGCCCAGGATCAGCCCGGGGATGCCCAGCCGGGTCCACCAGTCCAGCAGCAGGTTGTGGGGGTGGTTCAGGTCCGGGTCCCACCAGGCCGCGGGCAGGATGTAGCCGCTGCGGTAGGCGTAGAGGAAGTTGTCCGGCCCCACGCCCAGCAGGGGATGGTCCAGGGCCATGGCCCAGGCGCTCCGCCAGAGGAGCAGCCGCACGGAGCCGGTGCTCCTCGGCCCGAAGTCCA
This sequence comes from Caldilineaceae bacterium, assembly GCA_015494005.1. Classification (GTDB taxonomy): domain Bacteria; phylum Chloroflexota; class Anaerolineae; order Caldilineales; family Caldilineaceae; genus S144-5. The sequence continues at coordinate 403 of WGCB01000083.1, read as the reverse complement.
GGAGGCGCTGGAAGCGATCCGTGCCCAGGAAGGGCAGCAGGGCCAGCCCGGTGAGCAGGACGGCCCCAGCCAGCAGCCAGAGGGGCCGCCGGGATCGCCCCTGGCTCCGCAGCAGGGCCAGGCCGCCCAGCCAGAGCACGCCGAAGCCCGCGGGCAGGCCCAGGAGCAGGGCCCCTTTGCTGAAGGTGAGGAGCAGGGCCGCCAGCTGCACGCCGGCCAGCCCCCACCAGACCCAGCGCCAGCGGTCCCGGGTGAAGAGGGCCAGCCCCAGGGTCACCAAGGCCGTGCGGTCCAGGTAGAGGGCCAGGTTGTTGGGCGAGCCGTAGAGGGCCCGCACCCGTCGCACCCCCTCCGCGGCGATGAGCCCCTGGCCGCTCACCGCCTGGCCCAGGGCCACCAGGGC
>WGCB01000082.1 GCA_015494005.1 Caldilineaceae bacterium | reverse complement strand
TACCTGGCCGGCCTCAGCGGGCTGATCCAGTTCCTCCAGGTGCGGGGATGGCTCCCCTTCTCCCCCCAGGAGCTGGCCCGCTTCACCCCGTCCTGGAAGCGGGCCAGCTCCTGGGGGGAAAAGGGGAGCCATCCCCGCACCTGGAGGAACTGGATCAGCCCGCTGAGGCCGGCCAGGTAGGTGTGCAGGGTGCGCCGGCCGATGCCCGCCTCGTCCAGGAGCCAGGTGGCAAAGCCCAGCACCCGGTCCACGTCCAGCCGCTCCAGCTCCGACGTCTCCGGCGGGATGCCCCGCTGGGCCAGGTACTCCTGGAAGCGGTTCATGGCCGTGCGGTAGGTGCGCCGGGTGTAGCGGCTGCCCGTGCTGGCGTCCTCCAGATAGCGCTGGATGGCTTCGGAAATGAGCATGGCGTCTCCGAGTGAAGGGGCGAGGAGCTGGGGCGGTCAGATCTCCTGGCGCCAATCCTGGCCGTAGCGTTGGAAGCGGCGGTGCAGCTCCTCCACCGTGGCCGGATCGATGGGCAGGGCCTCCTCCACCAGACGGATGTTGGCCCGCATATGAGCCGGGTTGCGGGTGCCCACGATGGCCGTGTCCACCTCTGGGTGGGCCAAGGTGAAGCCCAGGGCTAGGAGGATGGGATCCTCCGGCTCGTTGGGCAGAGGCCCGTCCTGGGCCAGGATTTGGGCCCGGCGGAAGTACTCGTCCGCGTAGGCGCTGGGGCTGCGGGAGGCCCGCCAGACCGCGTTGGCCAAGGGCCGCTTGACGATGATGCCCATGCCCTGCTCCCGGGCCTTGGGGAAGAGCAGGGTGCGGGCCCGCTGGTCCACCAGGTTGAAGCTGGTCTGGAGGGTCTGGAAGAGGCCGCTCTCCACGGCCCAGGCCGCGGCCTCGTTGTCTCCGCTGTAGCCGATGTAGCGGGTCTTGCCCGCCTTCTGCGCGTCCTGCAGGGCCGTGATCACCTCGCCCCGCTCCAGCACGTCCACGCCGCAGGAGTGGAGCTGCACCAGGTCCAGGTAGTCGGTGCGCAGGCGGCGCAGGCTGCGTTCGATGCTGTGGGTGACCGTCTCGGCCGTCCAGGGCTCACCCTGGTAGTCCCCGGCCACGTGCCCGCACTTGGTGGCCAGCACGTACTCGTCCCGGCGGTGGGCCACCGTGCGGCCGATGAGCTCCTCGCTCACGCCGTAGCAGGCGGCCGTGTCCAGAAAGTTGATGCCCGCGTCCAGGGCCGCGTTCAGGATCTCCCCGGCCACGTCCACATCGGCCAGGGTCAGGCCAAAGCCGATCTCCGCCAGGCCCGCGCCCAGGCGGGAGACTCGAAGCTCCGTCCTACCGAGCTGTCGAACTTCCATGGCACACTCTCCTCTGCTGGGTGAACTACGCTGGGTGCACTACGCTGGGTGAAACGGGGACAGAAGTCTGGGTCTGGGTCCCCAGGTCCAATTATACCGGTTCACCGGCCCCGGGGACAATCGAGGGGGCGGATCGGCTCAACGGCGGGCAACGGCGGGATCGTTTGACAAATCCTCGGGCCAAGTTTACGATGCAATCCACAGGGAAATCCACAGGCAGGCCACGAGCAGGCCATTCCAGGAGAGGCGACCCCCATGAGCGGCAACGGCGTCGACCGCGCCCCTGCCTCCCGGCGGGACAAACCCTACTGCTACGAGCACCCTCGCCCCGCGGTGACGGTGGACATCATCCTGTTCGCCTTTCTCCAGAACGCCCTGCAGGTGCTCCTGATCCAGCGGCGGAACGAGCCCTTCGCGGGGCGTTGGGCCCTGCCCGGCGGCTTCGTCCAGATCGACGAGAGCCTGGAGGCGGCGGCCCGGCGGGAGCTGGAGGAGGAGACCGGGGTCCAGGACGTCTACCTGGAGCAGCTCTACACCTTCGGCGACCCGGACCGGGATCCCCGGGGGCGGGTGATCACCGTGGCCTACTTCGCCCTCCTCAGCGCGGACCAGGTGGCCCGTTCTCGGGTGCGGGGCGGGGACGATGCCCAGGCGGCCCGCTGGTGGAACGTCTATGACCTGCCGCCCCTGGCCTTCGACCATGACCGCATCCTGGCCTACGCCCTGCGCCGTCTGCGCTGGAAGCTGGAGTGGACCGGGCTGGGCTTCCTGCTCCTGCCTCGGGAGTTCACCCTCTCCGAGCTGCAGCGGGTCTACGAGACGGTGCTCAACGAGCCCCTGGACAAGCGCAACTTCCGGCGCAAGATCCTGGCCGCGGGCATCCTGGAGGAGACGGGCCGCTATCGCGGGGGCGGTCACCGGCCGGCCAGGCTCTACCGCTTCACCGCCAAGGCCGTGGAGCTGGAGCAGGCCCGCCGTCGCTTCCCCTGAGCCCCTGGCCCCACTCGGCCGCCCGGCCCCTTCCCACACCCATCGGAGTCATCGCCCTGTGTTCAGCGATCTGATCACCTTTCTTCAGCAGACCCTGCAGGCGGCCCAGGCTGGGCTCCCTGAGGTGCAAGGCCCCTGGATCTACGCGCTCCTGCTCGTGCTGGTGGCGCTGGAGGGGCCTTTCGTCACCGCGCTGGCCGGGGCGGGGATCGCAGCGGGCATCCTGGATCCACTGCCGGCCTGGCTGGCTGCGGTGGTGGGCAACAGCCTCTCGGATTGGGGCTGGTACAGCCTGGGCTACCTGGGCAAGGTGCCGGGCTTTGTCCGCCGGCGTCTGCGCCCGGACTCCCGCATGGCCCAGGAGCTGCGCCAGGAGCTCCACCGCCACGCCATCACCCTCCTCATGGCCGCCAAGTTCACCGCTGGCTTCGGGGTGGCCACCATGGTCACCCTGGGCATGGCCCGCATCCCCTGGCGGCGCTGGGCCCTGCCCCTCTTCCTGGCCGAGTGCGTCCGGGCGGCCATCATGCTGACCCTGGGCTACGCCCTGGCCTCCTCCCTGGACATCATCGAGCACGGCCTGAACACCCTGGTCTTCCTGGGCGTGGCCGTCTTCGTGGTCATGATCGGCGGCTGGCTCTGGCGCCGCTACCGGCGAGGCGGCTGGGTGGCCTGGTGAATGCCGGGCGACTGGAGAATTGGTTGATTGGATGATCGGTTGATTGGGTCCAGGAAGAGGCGCCCGAGGGCCAATCAACTGGCCTTCTTGCCAGCCTTTCTCCTCGTCTCCTCTTCTCCTTGTCTCCCTGTCTCCCTGTCTATCGTCTATCCTCTCGCCACTTTCCGCATGAAGACGATGCTGGCCCGAATGCCCCGGTAGAAGTTGGGCAGGTGGAACTTCTCGTTGGGCGCGTGCAGGTTGTCGTCCGGCAGGCCGAAGCCCATGAGGATCACCGGCGCGCCCAGCACCTGCTGGAAGAGGGCCACGATGGGGATGCTGCCCCCCTCCCGGGTGAAGAGGGGCGTGGCGCCGAAGCTCTCCTCGTAGGCCCGGACCGCGGCCTGCATCTGGGGCACGTCCAGGTCCACCAGGGCGGGGAGCCCGCCGCCGAAGTCCTCCAGGGTCACCCGCACCGTGGGCGGCGCGATGGCCTCCAGGTGATCCCGCAGCAGCTGGTAGACCCGCTCCGGCGTCTGGTCCGGGACCAGGCGGCAGCTGATCTTGGCCTGGGCCTGGCTGGGGATGACTGTCTTGAAGCCCTGGCCGGTGAAACCGCCCCACATGCCGTTGATCTCAAGGGTGGGCCGGGCGCCGGTCCGCTCCACCGGGGTGAACTCCGGCTCGCCGTAGAGCGCGGGGACGCCCGTCTCGGCCAGGGCCTCCTCCTCACCATAGGGCACCTGGGCCAGCAGCTCTCGCTCCTGGGGCGTGAGGGGGCGCACGTCGTCGTAGAAGCCGGGCACGGTGATCCGCCCCTGCTCGTCGTGGAGGGTGGCCAGGAGCTCGGCCAGGGCCTGGTTGGGGTTGTGGACGATGCCGCCGAAGCTGCCGCTGTGCAGGTCGCTCCGGGGGCCTGTCACCGTGAGCTGCCCGGCCCAGAGCCCCCGCAGCCCGTAGATGATCACCGGCTGGGTGGGGGAGAGGATGTGGCTGTCCGAGACCAGGCAGACGTCCGCGGCCAGCTTCTCCTGGAGCTGGGGGAGCATCTGGGTCAGGTTGGGGCTGCCCACCTCCTCCTCGCCCTCCACGATGAACTTCACGTTCACCGGCAGGCGGCCTTCCGTGGCCAGCAGGGCCTCCACCGCCTTCACATGGACGAAGACCTGCCCCTTGTCGTCCGCTGCTCCTCGGGCGTAGATGTCCGGACCCTGGGGCCCCTCCTTGACCGTGGGCTCGAAGGGGGGCGTCTCCCACAGCTCCAGGGGATCCACGGGCTGGACATCGTAGTGGCCGTAGACGAGCACCGTGGGCGCGTCCGGCCCGGCGTGGAGCCAGTCCGCGTAGATCAGGGGGTGCCCCTCGGTGGGGATGAGGGTCACGTGCTCCAGGCCGATGGCCTGCATGTGATCCGCCAGCCAGCGGGCCGCGCGGAGCACGTCCTCTTGGTGCTCGGGCAGGGTGCTGATGCTGGGGATGCGCAGCCACTCCTTGAGCTGCTCCAGCTGGGTCTCTTTGGCTTCCTCCAAGTAGCGCTCGATGGCTTCCCGGTTCATGTTTCCTCCTCTGTCGTGGGGCGTGAGATGGGGCGGGATCTGGGGCTGGAACTGGGTCCAACCCCCGGTGCGTTTCTGTAGGCACTATAAACCAAAACAGTCGAATGTCAATCTGGCTGGGTTTGCTCTTCCGTTCCCGTCCCTGCCCTGCCAGGCCCAGGGCCATCAGGATGACGAGGCGGCTACGTTTCCTGTACGAATCTGCTGCATTCGTTGGGTTTTTCGTCACTGGTCATTGCTGGGCCGGGTTCCTTTGTGTATACTGGCAGTGCGGCCATCCAGACTGTCCCCTTTCTCGGGACCCTTTCCTCGCTTTCCACTTCGTGTGCCCACCCGAGATGGTGTGAACACCCCGCTTCCGGCGTCGAATTGGGACAAAGGATCCCATTGCCAGCCCGAGGAACAGGCCGTATAGTGGCTGGAAGACCGGTTGCCGGAATCCCCTGGCCAGCCTCCTGTGAACCGGACGGTCGCCCGATTCCACGACTGCCAGTCTGTTCCCGCAGTTTGCTCCCACGATGAATGCATTCCCTTAGGAGTCTCCCATGATCACCAAAACCCTGGCCAATCTGCTCCTCATCGTCAGTCTGCTGCTCTCGCCGGCCCTGGCCTCTGCCAGCGCACCCCGCCTGCTCCCCGCGGACCGGGCTCAGGCGAGCCAGGCCAGCTACGCCACCTTCGTGACCGGCCCCCTGAGCTTCAACATGACGCCCCAGCAGGCCCAGGCGGACCCTGTGGGGGCAGCTCGCCAGGTGCTGACGGAACAGGCCAGCCTCTTCGGCATCCAGGATGTGGACAACGAGCTGACCCTGCTGGAGGATTGGAGCGACAGCCTGGGGCAACACCACGTCACCTTCCAGCAGGTCTACAGCAACACCCAGGTCTACAACGCCCTGGTCAAGGTCCACCTGGATCTCTCCGTGCCCCAGGCCGTGGCCATCAGCAGCGGCTTCGTCCCGGGCATCAGCCTGCCCCAGGTGACGCCCCAGGTGAGCGGATCCCAGGCCCTGGCCACCGCCCAGAGCGCCCTCCCCGGCGCCCAGATCGTCGATCCGCCCCGGCTGGTCGTCTACCCGGGCGTGGGCAGCCGACGCCTCTCCGCTACACCTCGCCTGGCCTGGCTGGTGGAGCTGCGGGACAGCTCCCTCCCGGCGCGCAATCTCTACGTGGTGGATGCCCTGGACGGCAACCTGGTGGACGTGGTGGAGCGGCTGGACCGAGGCGAACAGCCCCGGACGGCTCAGCAGACGCCCCCGCCCCGGCCCTACAGCCCGGACCACGTGTTGGTGCAGCGCAAGCCCGGCGCCCAGGTGGCCCGCATCGCCCAGCGGAACAGCCGCCGGGTCCTGGGCGACTGGTTCCAGGTGCCGGTGAATCCCGGGGAGACGCCCCTCCAGCTCCTGGACGCGCTCCGGGACGATCCCGGGGTGGCCCAGGTGCAGCTGGACTACATCTACCAGCTCAGTCCCACCGAGGCCATCCCGGCCAGTGTGGGCGGCGTCAACGCCCAGTCCACCATCCCCAACGATCCCCACTACAGCTTCCAGTGGCACATCCCGCCCATCCAGGCCCCGGATGCCTGGGCCCGCACCACCGGGGCCAACGTCACCGTGGCCGTGGTGGACACGGGCATCTCCCAGGGGGGTGAGGATCTGGACTGCCACACCTTCGTGGACGAGTTCAACGCCATCACCGACAGCAGCGGACCAGGCGTGGCCACGGACGACAACGGTCACGGCACCCATGTGGCCGGCACCATCGCCCAGTGCACCAACAACGGCGTGGGCGTGGCCGGCGTGGCCTACAACGCCCGCCTCATGCCGGTCAAAGTGCTGGACGCCAACGGCAGCGGCCTGACATCGGACATCGCCCAGGGCATCGACTGGGCCCGCACCCACGGCGCGGACGTGGTCAACCTTTCCCTGGGCATGGACTGCCAGGGGCAGGGGAACGGCGCCTGGCCCGACTGCTCCGACTCCGTCCTGGACACGGCCATCGAAGCGGCGGTGGACGCGGGCGTGGTGGTGGTGGCTGCGGCCGGCAACGCCAACCAGTCCGTGGTGGGCTACCCGGCCAACCACCCGGACGTCATCGCCGTGGGCGCGGTGGACTACGCGCTCAACAAGGCGCCCTACTCCAGCTACGGGGATGCCCTGGACGTGGTGGCCCCGGGCGGGGACACCAGCGCGGACCTGAACGGCGACGGCTACGCGGACGGGGTGCTCCAGGAGACCTTCGACAGCAGCAATTGGGGCTACTGGTTCTTCCAGGGCACCTCCATGGCCACACCCCACGTGGTGGGCGCGGTGGCTCTGCTGCGCTCCTTCGCCCCCAGCGCCACGGTCAGCCAGATCCGGGACGCGCTGCGCTCCACCGCCCTGGATCGGGGCGCCACCGGCTTCGACCCGGTCTACGGCTACGGGCTGATCCAAGTGGACGCCGCCCTGGACGCCCTGGCCAGCGGTGGCGGCTCCACGCCGACCGCCACCCCCACGGCCACGCCGTCACCCACATCGACCCCCACC
>WGCB01000081.1 GCA_015494005.1 Caldilineaceae bacterium | reverse complement strand
GTCGAAGAAGAGGCCGGCCAGCTGCCGGTTGTTGTACACGGCCATCTCCAGGACCTTGTCCGCGCCCAGGTAGCGGGGGTCGCTGTGGGCCACCTTCTGGAGCAGGTCCGCCACCTTCATCTCTGTGAACATGTCGTTGCTGAAACCGTCATTGCCCAGGCCCAGGTTCACGCCGCCCCGGAGCATCCAGGTGACCTCCGCCGCGCCCACCGCGTTGTTCATGTTGGAGCGGGGCTGGTGGGTGACCCAGGTGCCCGTCTCCTTCAGCAGGCCCATCTCCCAGGCGTCGATGTGGATGCAGTGGGCGAAGATGCTCTCCGGCCCGGTGATGCCGAAGCCGTGCAGCCGCTCCACGGTCCGCTGGCCGGATTTGCGCAGGCTGTCGTACTCGTCCACCGGGTGCTCGGCCACGTGGATGTGGAAGCGCTGGCTCTCCGCCGCGCAGGCCTCCAGGGTCTCGTCGGAGAGGGTGAGGCTGGCGTGGAGGCCGAAGGTGGCGCCGATGTGGGTGGCCAGGACCGAGTCCGACTGGCGGGCTCGGGCTTCCTGGACCCGGCGCATGAAGCGCACGTTCTCCTGGATGCCGGCCCTGGCCGCGTCCGGGCCGTCCCGGTCCGTCACCTCGTAGCAGAGGACGGCCCGCAGCCCGCTGGCCTCCACCGCCTCCGCGATGACGTCCAGGCTGCCGTCGATGGCCCGCTGGCTGGCGTGGTGGTCGATGAGGGTGGTGGTGCCGTGGCGGATGGCGTCCACCAGGCAGACATCCGCAGAGCTGCGCACCCCCTCCAGGTCCAGGGCTTTGTCCAGCCGCCACCAGAGCTTCTCCAGGATCTCCGGGAAGTCCTTGGGCGGCTCCCCGGGGATGTACATGCCCCGGGCGAAGGCGCCGTAGAAGTGGGTGTGGGCGCAGATCTGGCCGGGCATGAGCAGCATGCCCTGGGCGTCCCAGTGCTCCTCGCTGGGGTAGCGGTCCAGCAGATCCCTGCTCTCCCCCACCTCGGTGATCTCGTCCCCGTGGATGCGGACGGCCCCGTCGAAGAGCACCTGGTTCTCGTCATCGAAGGTGATGACCGTGGCGTTGTGGATCAACATGGTGGTTTTCCTCCTGGTGGCGACCTAGTGGCGACCTGGTGGCGGCAAGTTGCCGTTTCGGCGCGGGGGATCCGGACCGGGAACTGGGCCTCGCGAGTTGTCTGACAATTGGGATCTTATTGTACACGCCCCCTGCAGAAACGCAAGCGCCAGAAAAATTGCCAGCCTGGTTCCACTTTGACGGAAGGGCCGCTCTGGGCTATGGTATCGAGAGAAGTTGGGAGTTGGAAGTCGGAAGTTGGAAGTTGGGAGCCGGGGGTTGGTCAGGACACCCCGGGGCGCTCCCCCATCATCGAGGATCACAAATCCCCTTGCAAAGGAGAACCCACATGAAGATTCTGGTCACCGGAGGAGCAGGTTTCATCGGCAGCCACGTGGCCGACGCGCTGGTGGCGGCTGGGCATCAGGTCGTGGTGGTGGACAACCTCCACACCGGCCACCGGGAGAACGTGCCGGACGCGGCCACCTTCCACCAGGTGGATATCCGGGACAGGGAGGCCCTGGCTCGCGTCTTCGAGCAGGAGCAGATCCAGGCCATCTCCCACCAGGCAGCCCTGGCCAACGTGCGGGCCAGCATGGAGGACCCCATCACCTACGCGGAGGTGAACGTCATCGGCAGCCTGCACCTGCTGGAGCTGGCCAAAGCCCACGGCTGCCACAAGTTCGTCTTCGCCAGCACCGGGGGTGCGGTCTACGGGGAGGGCTACAGCGAGGATGGCAGCCGCCTGCCCTTCACCGAGGAGAGCTGGCCCCACCCCAAGGACAACTACGGGGCCAACAAGCTGAGCTTCGAGTATCACCTGGACCTCTACTACCAGAACTTCGGCCAGAAGTACGTCGCCCTCCGCTACCCCAACGTCTACGGCCCCCGCCAGGACAGCCGGGGCGAGGCCGGGGTGGTGGCCATCTTCACCGCGGCCATGCTCCGGGGGGAGCCCACCAAGATCACCGGGGACGGCAAGCAGACCCGGGACTTCACCTACGTGGAGGACATCGCTCGGGCCAACCTGCTGGCCCTGGAGAGCGACGCAGTGGGCATCTACAACGTGGGCACCGGCGTTCCCACGGACATCAACACCATCCACCGCATCCTGGCCCAGCTCACCGGCTACACGCTGGAGCCGGAGTACGTGCCCCAGCCTGTGGGCGAGGTGCGGGCCACCTACCTGGACAGCTCCAAGGCCAGGCGGGATCTGGGCTGGGAGCCCCAGGTCAGCCTGGAGGAGGGTCTGCGCCGCACGGTGGAGTGGTTCCGGGCCCAGCTGGCCCAGGGCTAAACTCAAGTCAAATTGGAACCGGCAGTTTTGGAGGCGCTAGGCGGGTCCGTGACCCGCCGGATGGCGCATCC
>WGCB01000080.1 GCA_015494005.1 Caldilineaceae bacterium | reverse complement strand
GCTGCATCCCGTGCATGCATTGGGTCCTCTCGCCAGGGCGATGACGGAAACAGGCCATCGCCCTGGCTCTGTTCTACCCTCTCCCCAGCCCATTGAGTGAGGTTCTGCCTGTGAACTCGAAACCATCCGACTCGAACCAGCCCGAAAACCCGGCTCCGGATGCCGGGGCAGCCGAGATGGCCGAAGCCCAGGCCGATGCCACCCCGGCCCCGGTGAAGGCCAGTCGTCGGGAGCAGATCGGCTGGTACTTCTACGACTGGGCCAACTCGGCCTTCTCCACCACGGTGATCACCGTCTTCCTGGGGCCGTACCTGACCACGGTGACCCAGAACGCGGCCCAGGCCACCGGGGGCTTCGTGCACCCCTTCGGCATCACCGTCTACGCGGACTCGTTTTTCTCCTACATGGTCTCCCTCTCGGTGGGGCTCCAGGTGCTCTTCCTGCCCATCCTGGGCGCCATCGCGGACTACTCCCGCATGAAGAAGCAGATGCTGGGCTTCTTCGCCTACCTGGGGGCCTTCGCCACCATGGGGCTCTACTTCCTGCAGGGAGACAACTACCTCCTGGGCGGGCTCCTCTTCCTCATCGCCAACCTGAGCTTCGGCGCGTCCATCGTCTTCTACAACGCCTTCCTGCCCGAGATCGCCAGCCCGGACGAGCGGGACAAGGTCTCGTCCCAGGGGTGGGCCCTGGGCTACCTGGGGGGCGGTATCCTGCTCCTGCTCAACCTGATCCTCTTCCTCAATGCAGAGTCTCTGGGGCTGGAGCGGAGCCATGCCGTGCGCATCAGCCTGGCTTCCGCGGGCCTCTGGTGGGCCATCTTCACCGTCATCCCTATGATCAGCCTGAAGAGCCGGGCGCCCATCAAGCAGCTGCCCCCCGGGGAGGGGTACGTGAGCGTGGGGTTCAAGCAGCTGATGCACACCCTGAGCAACCTGCCCCTCTATCCCCAGACTCTGCTCTTCCTGGTGGCCTACCTGCTCTACAACGACGGCATCCAGACGGTCATCGCCCTCTCGTCCCAGTTCGGCAGCCAGGAGCTGGGGCTGGGGGAGTCTTCCCTCATCTCCCTGATCCTCATGGTGCAGTTTCTGGCCTTCGTGGGGGCGCTGCTTTTCGGATACCTCTCCGGCTGGCTGGGCACCAAGCGGGCCATCATCCTCAGCCTGATCATCTGGACAGGCACAGTGGTCTACGCCTATGCCTGGCTGCGGACGGAGCTCCAGTTCTTCATCATGGGCGGGGTGATCGCCATCGTCCTGGGCGGGAGCCAGGCCCTGAGTCGCTCCCTCTTCTCGTTGATGATCCCAAAGGGGCAGGAGGCGGAGTACTTCAGCCTCTACGAGGTGAGCGAGCGGGGCACCAGCTGGCTGGGGCCGCTCCTCTTCGGCCTGGCCCTCCAGTACACGGGCAGCTACCGGATCGGCATCCTGTCCGTGGCGGTCTTCTTCATCCTGGGGCTGGTCCTGCTGATCTTCGTGAACGCGCGAGAGGCCATTCTGGAAGCGGGGAACGAAGTGCCAGCTCGCCTGTGAGAGGGAAGCGAGCCAATCGGCCGATCCATGAGGCGGCGTCTCTGGGAGGGGCGTCGCTTTGGCCAGTGTGGTAGTCACACAGGGGCAGCGTCACCTGGTGGACCATCGGAGCCGATGGGACTCGACAGGTAGGACACCAAGCATGCCGATCGATTTTCTGGCAGAACGCAACCGCTACACCTATGCATCTCGTTCCGCGGACAGCAGTTGGTTCAACGCCGTTTCCAGCCTGGTAGCGCCCCACGGAAAGACGCTGCTCGATATTGGCTGCGGCGGTGGAATCTACCTGCAAGCGTGGAGGCAATTGGGCGCGAAGCGAGTCATCGGAGTTGACTTTTCGGAGCAGATGGTTCGGACAGCTCTCGAGCGCACGAGGGAAATGGGCGATGCCTGGGTTTTGGCTGGGCGTGCCACGTCGGTGCCCCTGCCCACCGGCACGGTGGACATTGTGTTTACCCGGGCATTGATCCACCATCTTTCCGACCATGATTTTCCCATCTTTCTGGCAGAGGCGCATCGACTGTTGGCGCCGGGTGGTGTCTGTATCATCCAGGGGCGTACGTTCGACGATGTGACCTGTCCGGCTTCTCCGACCCACATACGCGGTTTCCTGTTCGAAGCGTTTCCCAAGCTGTTGCAGGTGGAGGAAGCACGACGCCGGGGCAGCCGAGAGGTGAAGGAAGGGCTCCTGGGAGCTGGGTTCGCGAATGTAGGCGCACTCTCGTTTTGGGAGGTGAGGCGAGAGTACGAGGATGTGGCCGAGTTGGCCCAGGATCTGCGGGGACGAGTCGGCCGGTCCATACTGCATGAACTCACCGACGAAGAACTCCAATATCTGGTTGAATACATCACAGCCCGATTGGCCGGTCGCCAGCACATCGTGGAAAGAAACCGGTGGACACTATGGCATGCCCGGAAACCTACATCCGCAAGGATGGTGGCCTGACGGCAGCTACATCGCGTGGAGAACAGCCGCCGTTGCAGGGCGGACGGCAGAGCCGATATGGGGCGCAGCCAATGTGGCTGTGCAGGAAAACGGAGGCCGAAAAGCACACCGAGAAACAGGGGGAACGATGATCGCACGGATCTGGCACGGACGAACAGCCGTCGAGGACTACGAAGCCTACACTGAGTTCATGAAGGAGCGGGCGATACCCGACTATCGCAGCACCCCGGGATTCGTCCGGCTGGTCTTCCTGCGCAGCATCCGGGAGGGCGCAGCCCACTTCACCCTCATCACCTTTTGGGAGAGCCTGGAGGCCATCAAGAGCTTTGCCGGCGAGGAGTACGAAAAGGCCAAGTACTACCCGGAAGACAAGGATTTCCTGCTGGAGTTCGAAGAGACCGTGACCCACCATCAGGTGTTCGCGGAGGCGTAGCTGTGGGCCAGCGATGAGGGACCGGGCAGCGAAAGTGGCCCCCTCCTGTGCCCCGCCTCGTGCTCACCCGTCCACGGACAGCCCCAACGAGAGGGGAGCGACCCCCAGGAGTCGCTCCCCTCTTTCGCGTCTTCTCTTTTCTCTCTTTTCCCCAGAACCAGGCGCCGGCCTGCGCCCCAGTGGTGAAATGCTGGCTCGTTGTATTTCCCGAAAATCAAGCCCCTCTCAGCCCATCCCGAAATGCCGGATCCATTCTTGGATCAGCCTCACTTCTCCCACTCGCAGACGTTGCCTGACTCCGCGTCCAGGACCACCCGACGGCCGGTGGTCAGCTCCTCCCACTGCCCCTGTACGTTGAAGATGGCCGGAATGCCCTGGTCGATGGCCACCAGCACCGCGTAGGACTCCAGCCCGCCCTCCTTCAGGATCAACCCCGCCGCGTGGGGCACCAGCTCCACCCAGGCATGGTGATCCCGATCCAGGACCAGGATGTCGTGGGGCCCCACCGCATGCTCCGGGACGTCGGTGGGATCCACCAGGTGGACCACCTGCCCGAAGACCCGCTCCCGGCCGATGGCCTGCCCGCTGACCAGCACCCGAGGGATGCGGCGCACGGTCATCAGGTTGGTGGAGCCGGGCACCCCACCCACCACGCCACCGGTGACCAGAACGATCTCCCCCTGGTCCACGTAGCCGGCCTGGTGGGTCCGCTGCACCGCATCGTTCACCACCTCGTCCGTGGTGCTCATGCGCTGGCCCATGAGCGGGTAGGTTCCCCAGAAGAGGGCCAGCTGACGATAGACCAGCGGGCTGGGCGTCACCGCCACGATGGGCACGGAGGGGCGAAAGCGGGAGAGCTTGCGGGCCGTGGATCCGCTGACCGTGGGGGCCACGATGGCCGCGCTCTGGACATCCTTGGCGGTGACCACCGTGGCATGGCAGACCGCGTCGGCGATGGTGTGGGTCTCGAAGTTGCGGTCCAGGGCCTCGGGGTTGGTCAGGCGGCGCACCCGTTCCGCCTCCTCGGCGATCTTGACCATGGTCTGCACGGCCCGCACCGGGTACTTGCCCACGGCCGTCTCGCCAGAGAGCATGATAGCGTCGCTGCCGTCCAGCACGGCGTTGGCCACGTCGCTGGCCTCGGCTCGAGTGGGCCGGGGGTTGTGGACCATGGACTCCAGCATCTGGGTGGCGGTGACCACCGGTTTGCCGGCCTCGTTGCAGAGGGCGATGATCCGTTTCTGGACCATGGGCACCGCCTCTGGGCTGGTCTCGATGCCCAGATCCCCCCGGGCCACCATGATGCCATCCGCGGCCTGGATGATCTCCTGGATGCGGCGCACGGCCTCGGGCTTCTCGATCTTGGCGATGATGGGCGTGCACCAGTCCAGGGGGGAGTGCTTGTCGATGATGCGGCGCAGGGCCCGCACCTCCTTGGCCCGGCGCACAAAGCTGAGGGCGATCCAGTCCACGTGCTGCTCCAGGGCGAAGAGCACGTCCTTGCGGTCCTTCTTGGTCAGGGCGGGGATGGTCAGGTCCGAGTCGGGCAGGTTCATGCCCTTGCGGTCCTTCAACAGGCCGCCGTTGATCACCCGGGTGTGGATCTCCTTTTCCGTGACCCGGGTGACCCGCAGCTCCATCAGGCCGTCGTCCAGCAGGATCCGCTCCCCGGGCTTCACCATGCGGGGCAGGTCCGGGTTCTGGATAGGGATGCGGCCCGGCCGGCCGACGATAGGCTCGACGGTGAGGATCACCTCCTGGCCCGTCTCCAGGGGCACGCCTCCCTCCTGCATCTGGCCCACCCGCAGCTTGGGCCCCTGCAGGTCGGCCAGGATGGCCACAGGCTTGCTCAGTTCCATGGCCAGGGCCCGGACTCGGCGGATGGTCTCCGCGTGGTACTCGTGGGTGCCGTGGCTCAGGTTGAGCCGAGCCACGTTCATCCCAGCCCGTATGAGCTCCCGCAGAACTTCCGGTTCCCGGCTGGCCGGCCCGATGGTGCAGACGATTTTGACCCGTAACATGGTGGCGACTTCCTGCTTTCCTTGAGGGTATTCGGTCATTCCTCGGGTGAATTCTCGGGCGACTCTTCGGGCCGCTCCTGGGGCGACTCCTTGCTGCCCTGGCGCATCTCGGCTTCGGAGAGGGCGATCTCCCCTGCGTCGTGCCGGTTGCGGGCATCCTCGAACTCCTCGGCGCTCATGCCCAGAGGGCGCTCGTTGCCCTTGGCTCGATGCAGGCCCAGCTTCAGCCCCTTCAGGGTCCGCTCCAGGGGACGCTCGCTGTGGGTCTCCGCGAAGGTGCGCACGGAAGTCTCTGGATCCAGGGGGGCCAGACCAAAGCGCCGGGCCAGGGCCTCCCGGTGCTGCGCGATCCAGAGGTAGAGGTCTGCCTCGGTGCGCTTGGGGAAGTGTTTGAGCAGTCCGTACTTGCGGATGGCCTCCACCACGGGCATGTAGACGTTGTCGTACCAACTGGCCACGACCTGTTCCCGGCTCAGGCGGTGGGGCTTGCCCTCCCGGGCCAGCTCCTGGTTGCGCAGGTAGCCGTGGACGTCGATGTGCCGGCGCAGGATGTCGTAGCGGCCCGGCACGGTGAGGAGCAGGTCCGCGCCCGGGCGGATCTTGTCCAGCTGGGTGTCCTTCAGGAAGTCCGCGTACTCCGCCTTGACGATCCACTGGTCCCGCTGGAAATCGTCGGAGGTCAGGGGCACCGGGGGCGGTTCCAGCTCCGTGACGTGGGCCTCGATGAAGTCCAGGCCGTTGGCCCGGGCCACGCTGACCCGGTGGTTGCCGTCTTTGACGAAGTAGACGTCCCCGATCTTGTAGAGCTCCACCGGCGGCAGATGCTCCAGGGCGTTCAGGGCCGCGTCCAGCTTGGTCCAGCGCTCCTGGCTGGCCGAGCGTCGGGGCAGGAACTCCTTGGTGAAGTCCTGGTAGCGACCCACGCTGCCCACGATCTTGTCCAGGGGGACGACCTCCATGCGCCGGCCCACCTGTTGGCGGGTGCGCAGGCGTCGGGAGACCTCCTCGAAGTTGGCCGCGCTGGCCTGCTGACCCCGGATCAGCCGGAGCAGGTCCGCCATCTGGGCCTTGGAGACGCTGCGGGCGTAGTGTTCCTGGGCCGCGGAACGTTGCATTGAATTGGGCATACTCTTCCACCTCCTTGGCAGGAGTGCGGCTGGCCTGTTGCGAATGGCCCTGGCCACCTCCTGGATTGGGCCCGACGGTGGCCTCCACATGGACGATTGTCCCGGCCAGAGCGTCGGAGCACATCAACATACTTTATCACAGAAAGGGTCCAGCGGCACAATCCAATTTAGACCATTTCTTCACCCCTTTCGGGATGCCCGCCGGACCGGCATGCCCCGGATCCGGTCCGATTTGGCCCCAGGATTTGGGGCTGATATACTACGGGCCATGGGCACTTCGTCTGTGAAGATCCAAGCGACGCCGAACCCCAACGCCCGCAAGTTCGTCCTGCCGGCCAAGCAGTTCGACCGACCGCTCAACTTTTCCAGCCCAGAGGCCGCGGCCGCCCATCCCCTGGCCCGCCAACTCTTCTCCCTGGGCGCGGTCTACAACGTCTTCCTGGCCCAAGATTTCGTCACCGTGAACAAGCTTCCTGACAGCAGCTGGGAGATCTTGGAGACTGAGATCCAGGCCATCATCGCCCAATACTTCAACCTGTAGCAGCGCAATCCATCAAGACGCCATCAAAGCCTGGTCTGTCCACCGAACCCGGCCAGCCCAAAACTATCACAGCCGCCTCGTCCAGACCTCAGTGCATCGGCCCCCCAATGCATCGGTCCCCAGTGCATCAACGGAGAGCACACATGCCCGCCACTCCCTCTGTGACGCCCATCGTCGTGGCCAGCGAGAACGGACGCAAAGGCGCCCTGGCTGCCATGGAACTCCTGCGCCAGGGGGGCAGCGCCCTGGACGCGGTGGAGCTGGCCTGCCGGGTGGTGGAGGACGACCCAGAGGAGCACTCCGTGGGCTACAGCGGGCTGCCCAATGTCCTGGGCCAGGTGGAGCTGGACGCCAGCATCATGGACGGCCGCACCCTCCAGGTGGGCGCGGTGGCCGGCCTCCAGGACTACGGCAACGCCATCAGCCTGGCCCGCAAGGTCATGGAGGAGCTGCCCCACGTCCTCCTGGTCAACCAGGGGGCCCAGCGCCTGGCCGCGGAGCTGGGCCAGCCCATGCAGGATCAGCGCACCTTCGCCGCCCTGGAACGCTGGCGCCAGCGCTTCCTGGACATGGGCCTCTCCCTGGCCGATGGCCCCCTGCGCCGCCTGGCCGCCCGGCTCACCCGTCCCCTGAACCTGGCCGAGCCGGTCAGCGGGGACGATGACCAGGGAGGCCGCAGCCAGGCTGGCCAGGACGACTCCCTGGTCCACGGCACGGTGAACTTCCTCATCCGGGACAGCCGGGGCGACCTGGCCTCCGGGGTGAGCACCAGCGGACTGGGCTGGAAGTACCCGGGCCGGGTGGGGGACAGCCCCATCATCGGCGCCGGCAACTACTGCGACAACCGCTACGGCGCCGTCGCCTGCACGGGCATGGGCGAGCTCTCCATCCGGGTCTCCACTGCCCGCAGCCTCGTCCTCTACCTGAAGATGGGCCTCTCCCTGCAGGAGGCCGGCCTGGAGGCCCTGCGGGACCTGGCCTACCTCTCCCCGCCCCCAGAACAGTACATGAACATCGTGGCCCTCACCCCCGACGGGGAACATGGGGGCTTCAGCACCGTGCCCGGAAAACGCTATCTCTACCTGACCGGCGAGATGGCCGAACCTGCCCTGGCGGATCGGGTGGTTCTGGCCTCCTAGGATCCCCTGACACCCCGAGAGGAAGGAGCGCAACCATGGCAACCCCTGTGACCATGCCCCAGATGGGCGAAAGTGTGGTGGAGGGCACCGTCTCCCGCTGGCTGAAGCAGGCGGGCGAGACCGTTCAGCGCATGGAGCCCCTGCTGGAGATCAGCACGGACAAGATCGACACGGAGATCCCCGCCCCCAGCGACGGCGTCCTCCTGGCCATCCTGGTGGAGGAGGGGCAGACAGTCCAGGCCGGCACGGTGCTGGCCTACATCGGTGAGCCCGGCGAGGCCCTGCCCGAGGGCGTGGCCCCGGCGGCCACTGGTCGGGATGGCCAGGGCAGCCAGGAGCCGGAGCAGCCCCAGCCCGAGCCGGTCCAGGCGGCGTCCGCCCCGGCCATCCCAGCCTCGGCCGGGGGAAAGCCGGCCACCCCTCGTCCCGGGGGACGAGGCTTCATCAGCCCAGTGGTGGCCCGCATCGCCGCGGAGCACAACGTGGACGTGAGCCAGGTTCCGGGGACGGGCAAGGGCGGCCGGGTGACCAAGAAGGACATCCTGGCCTTCATCCAGCAGCGGCAACAGGCCCCTGTCCCGCCGCCTGCCCCTGCGCCAGCACCGCCTCCGCCCGGCGCCCCGATGCCGCCTCCGTCGCCCCCCGCGGCTGCTCCTGCGCCTCCTGGCCAGGGGGCGCTCTCCCCGGACGAGGTGCTCCAGCCCTTGACCACCATGCGCCGCCTCATCGCGGAGCACATGGTCCAGAGCAAGCGCACCAGCCCCCACGTGACCACCGTCTTCGAGGTGGACATGACCCGGGTGGTCCAGCACCGGGAGGCCCACAAGGCCGCCTTCGCCCAGGCCGGGGTGAATCTGACCTTCACGGCCTACTTTGTGGCGGCCACCGCCGCTGCCTTGCGCCGGGTGCCGGAGGTGAACAGCCGCTTCACGCCGGAGGGGCTGGTCCTGAACCGGCGCATCCACATCGGCGTGGCCGTGGCTGTGGAGAACGGCCTGCTGGTGCCAGTGATCCGGGACGCGGACGAGAAGAACCTCCAGGGCCTGGCCCGGGCCGTGAACGACCTGGCCCAGCGGGCTCGCCAGGGCCAGCTGCGCCCGGACGAGCTCCAGGGCGGCACCTTCACCATCACCAACCACGGGGTCTCGGGCAGCCTCTTCGCCACCCCGGTGATCAACCAGCCCCAGGCCGGCATCCTGGGCGTGGGGGCCATCGTCAAGCGGCCGGTGGTGCGCAGCGCGGGTCCTTCCCTCCTGCCCAGCGCGGACGACGCCATCGTCATCCGGCCCATCTGCTACCTGAGCTTCACCTTCGATCACCGGGTGCTGGACGGGGCCCAGGCCGACGCCTTCGTGGCCGCAGTCAAGGAGTTCCTGGAAAGCTACGGGTGAGCATTCTGCCAACTCCCAGCTTCCAACTCCCAACTCCCAAAAATTCCAACTTCCCTCTCAGACGGAGGCTTTTTCCATGTCACAACACAGCTACGACTACGATCTGCTGGTGGTGGGCGGTGGTCCTGGCGGCTACGTGGCTGCCATCCGCGCCGCGCAGCTGGGCCTGAAGGTGGGCCTGGTGGAGCGGGAGAACCTGGGCGGCGTCTGCCTGAACTGGGGCTGCATCCCCAAGAAGGCCCTCATGGTCAACGCGGAGGTGCTGGAGACCCTGCATCAGGCCAAGGAGTTCGGCTTCACCTTCGAGAACCTGCAGGTGGACTACCGCAGCGCGCTGAAGCGTAGCCTCCAGGTGGTGGGCCGGCAGACCAAAGGCGTGGCCTTCCTCATGCGCAAGAACAAGATCGATGTTCTGGAGGGCCACGGCGTCTTCCAGGATCCCCACACCCTGCGGGTGACCCCCGGCCCCATCAACCCGGAGGCCTCGGAGCGCACCGTCACCGCGGACAAGTTCATCGTGGCCACCGGCGCCCGGGCCCGGGATCTCCCCGGCGTCACCGTGGACGGGGAGCGGATCATGCAGTACCGCCACGCCATCCGCCTGGAGCAGCCCCCGGCGTCCCTGGTCATCATCGGGGCCGGACCCATCGGCATGGAGTTCGCCCACATCTTCCAGGTCTACGGCGCCCAGGTCACCGTGGTGGAGATGATGGACCAGATCCTGCCCCTGGAGGACCCGGAGGTGGCCCAGGAGGTGCACAAGGCCTTCCGCAAGAACAAGGTGAAGCTCCTCACCAGCGCCCGGACCGAGAGCATCCAGGCCGGGGAGGAGGGGGTCACGGTGACGGTGGCCACCCAGGAAGGCAGCCAGACCATCCAGGCGGAGCGGGCCCTGATCGCCATCGGCATCACCCCCAACACGGAGAAGGTGGGGCTAGAGGCCGCCGGGGTGCAGCTGGACGAGCGGGGCTTCGTCCCCGTGGACGAGGTGATGCGCACCAACGTGCCCCACATCTTCGCGGTGGGGGACTGCACGGGCAAGATGGCCCTGGCCCACGTGGCCAGCGCCCAGGGCATCGTGGCCGCGGAAACCATGGCCGGGGTGGAGACCACCCCCTTCCCAGAGGAGCGGTACATCTTCATGCCCCGCTGCGTCTACTGCAAGCCCGAGGTGGCCAGCTTCGGCATGACCGAGGCCCAGGCCAAGGAGGCCGGCTACGAGATCAACGTGGGCAAGTTCCCCTTCATGCCCAACGGCAAGGCCCAGGCCATGGGGGTGCGGGTCGGCTTCGTGAAGATCATCGCCGACGCCCGCTACGGGGAGATCCTGGGCGCGCACCTGGTGGGGCCGGACGTGACCGAGCTCCTGCCGGAGCTGACCCTGGCCCAGATGATGGAGCTGACCCCCGCGGAGATCGCCCGCAACGTCCACGCCCACCCCACCCTGAGCGAGGTGATCATGGAGGCGGCCCACGCGGTGGAAGGGCATCCCATCCACATGTGAGGGGCGAAGCCCGTTCCTACGAATCGCGCTTTGAGCCACCCGGATCGGGTGTGATACAATTTTTCCACCATGACCACCCAATCGACAGACAACTGGATCGACGCCCCCGTCCCCCTGGAACTGGCCGTGCGCTTCGCGGAGACCGACCTCATGGGTGTGGTCCACCACAGCGCCTACATCGTCTGGTTCGAGGCGGGGCGGGTGGCCTGGATGGAGGCGGCCGGCATGCCCTACACCCGGGTGGCCGAGAGCGGCCATCACTTCGCGGTGACCCACGTGGAGGCCCAGTACCGGGCCGCGGCCCGCTTCGGGGACCGGGTGCAGGTCATCACCTGGCTGGCCCTGCTGCGCAGCCGCCGGGTGGACTTTCGCTACCAGGTGCGGCGGCTGGGGGACGGCACCCTCCTGGCCACGGGCCTGAGCCAGCACATCTGCGTGGATCTGCAGGGACGCATGAGCAAGATCCCCGGCTGGGTGCTGGACGGTTTGCAGGCTGGGGCCGCTCGACTGGCCCAGAGCGGAAGCCCGGCCCCTGTTTTTCAAGGGGATGTCCCATGATTTCCCTCCAACGCCACGATTCCGTGATCGCCCTGCGCATGGCCCGCAGCTTCCTGGGCCGGCCCATCTACTGGACCGCGGCCTACTGGGTGGACGGCCTGCTCATCGACAGCGGGCCGCCGGTCACCGCCCGGGCCCTGGTCCAGGAGATGCGCAAGCTGGGGCTGAAGCAGATCGTGGTCACCCACGCCCACGAGGACCACATAGGCGGGCTGCACCAGCTGCGTCGGGCCTTCCCGGACGTGCCCATCTACGCCCCTCTGGCCTCCCTGCCCATCATCCAGGACCCCCGGCTCCTGGGCCAGCAGCTCCACCGGCGCCTCCTCTGGGGGCGGCCCAAGGGCGTGGCCGACGTCCAGCCCCTGGGGACGGAGGTGCGCACCGAGCGCCACGTTTTCCACGTGGTGGAGACGCCAGGCCACACCCGGGATCACGTGAGCTTTTTCGAGCCCAAGCACCGCTGGCTCTTCTGCGGGGACGCCTTCATCGGCGGGCGAGACCGGGCCTGGACGCCGGAGTCGGAGATGTTCGGCACCATCAGCAGCCTGCGCACCCTGGCCGCCCTGCGCCCCCAGCGCCTATTCCCCGGCAGCGGAACCGTCCGCCGCACGGCCCTGCCCGAGCTCCACGGCAAGATCGGCCAGTACCTGGCCCTCTGCCGGGACGTGGCCCAGCTGGAGCGCCTGGGCCTGCCCGAGGAGGAGATGGTGGAGCGTCTGCTGGGGGGCGAACCGGCCCTGCACTACTGGTCTCTGGGCCATTTCTCCGCCCGGCACCTCATCCAGGCCTGCCGCCGCTACAACGAGCTCTTCGAGCAGCGGGACCCGCCGGACGGTGCATCCCGGAGCGGGCGACGTCCCCGGCGCCGGCCCTCCCGCAACGACCCTTCCGCGCCCCGGTCCCACCGAGCTGGTCGCTGACCGGTCCGCGTCAACGTTCCCGACGTTTCCCCAGGCCGCCCGCCACGGCCTGGAATCCGCTTTGCCTTCCCCCGGGTTTCGCTCGACCGCGTTTCACTCGACCCGCATCCATCTTCAAAGGAGCCGATCATGTCCGACGGTACGCCCGGCGGCGCGACGCCTACCACCTTCCCCTTCGGCCAGCAGATCGTCTGGCAGCCCAACCCGGAGTGGATAGCCCAGAGCAATCTCCAGGCCTTCATGGACCGCCACGGCATCCCCTCGTATGACGCCCTCCTGGAACGCTCGATCACGGACCTGGAGTGGTTCTGGGACGCGGTGCTGGAGGACCTGGACATCCAGTTCTACCGGCCCTACAGCCAGGTGGTGGACCTGAGCCAGGGCATCCAGTTCCCTCGCTGGTGCGTGGGCGGCCAGATGAACATCATCCACAACTGCCTGGACAAGTGGCAGGAGACGCCGGTGCGGAACCGGGTGGCCCTGCGCTGGGAGGGGGAGGAGGGCCAGACCCGGCTCCTCACCTACGCGGACCTGCACCGGGAGGTGAACCGCTGCGCCAACGCGCTGCGCAGCCTGGGCGTCGGCAAGGGGGACGCGGTGGGCCTCTACATGCCCATGGTGCCGGAGCTGGCCGTGGCCTTCCTGGCCATCGTCAAAGTGGGCGGGATCATCCTGCCCCTCTTCAGCGGCTACGGGCCTGGGGCCATCGTCTCCCGCCTGCAGGATGCGGACGCCAAGGCCCTCTTCACCGCGGACGGCTTCTATCGCCGGGGGCAGGTGGTGCCCATGAAGCCCACCGCGGACGAGGCCGCGGCCCAGGTTCCCACCCTGGAGCACATGATCGTCCTCAACCGCATCCCCGAGTTCAACGTCCACATGGAGGCCGGCCGGGACCACTGGTGGCACGACCTGATCCCCTTCTACTCCGCCCAGACCGACACCGAGGTGACCGACGCGGAGGACGTGCTCATGGTCATCTACACCAGCGGCACCACCGGGCGACCCAAGGGCGCGGTCCACACCCACTGCGGCTTCCCGGTGAAGGCGGCCCAGGACATGCGCCAGCCCATGGACCTGAAGCCCCAGGACACCATGTACTGGATGACGGACATGGGCTGGATGATGGGCCCCTGGCTGGTCTTCGGCACCCTGATCAACGGGGCCACCATGCTCTTCTACGACGGCGCCCCCAACTACCCGGACGTGGACCGGGTCTGGTCCCTGGTGGAGCGACACCACGTCACCCACCTGGGCGTCTCCCCGGTGCTCATCCGGGCCCTGAAGCCCCACGGCGTGGAGCCCATCCAGCGCCACGACCTCTCCTCCCTGCGCGCGGCTGGCTCCACCGGCAGCCCGTGGGACCCGGAGTCCTGGCTCTGGTTCTTCCACAACGTGCTGGAGGGGCGCAAGCCCATCCTGAACTACACCGGGGGCACGGAGATCAGCGGGGGGATCCTGTGCGGCAACTTCTTCAAGCCCATGAAGCCGGCCTCCTTCAGCGGGCCGGTGCCGGGCATGGCCGCGGACGTGGTGGACGAGGAGGGCAACCCGGTGCGTCTGGCCGTGGGGGAGCTGGTCATCCGCCAGCCCTGGATTGGCATGACCCGGGGCTTCTGGAAGGATCGGGAGCGCTACCTGAAGACCTACTGGAGCCGCTTCCCGGACGTCTGGGTCCACGGTGACTTCGCGGCCATCGACGAGGACGAGCTCTGGTACCTCCTGGGTCGGAGCGACGACACCATCAAAGTGGCGGGCAAGCGGCTGGGCCCCGCGGAGGTGGAGGCCATCGTCAACGCGCACCCGGACGTGGCCGAGTCCGCGGCCATCGGCGTGCCCCACCCCATCAAGGACCAGGAGGTGGTGATCTTCGCTGTGCTCAAGCCCGGGGTGGCCCCGTCCGAGGAGCTGCGGGAGGCCCTGATGGAGCGGGTGGTCCACGAGCTGGGCAAGGCCCTGCGCCCCAAGGAGGTGAAGTTCGTCACCGCGCTGCCCAAGACCCGCAACGCCAAGGTCATGCACCGGGTGATCCGGGCCGCCTACCTGGGCCAGCCCCTGGGCGACCTGAGCAGCCTGGAGGATCCCGGCACCGTGGAGGCCATCCGCCAGGCGGTGTGAGGCGAAATCCAGGCATCAGAACATGCAAGGCCTGCCAGGTCGTCCGAAGCCTGGCAGGCCTTTTTGTGTCTGATGGCAGTCCAGGTGCTCGCCCAGCAGGATCCGCGGCACGTCCCCGGGGCGGTTGGACCAGCGCCGGTCGTCGGCGACGATGGCATCCACTCCTACCTGTTCCCCGGTGGCAGGCTGAATGGCTTCCGGGGCGGGCAGCTCCATGCACGCTGGAATCGTGGTCCCTCTGGGCGCCCCGTGTCTGAGGGCTGCGGCCATACAACCCCGTCAAGTTTGAGCAAACCTTCCCTGGCCTGTTACAATCAGTGGTTGTGGTCGGACCGGGCCCCAGCATGTCTGGAGTGGAAACAGGGACCGACCGGCGAGATCATCCTCCACCACAGCGGATAGGACAGGAAAATGGACCGAGAACCGGAGCTGAAGGAACAGGCGGAAGTTGGACCGGGCCAGGACGAGCTGGGACTGGCGGAAGAGGAAGAGCACGGCCATCACCCACCCCGAGGCGCCAAGTACATCGCCCTGCTGGCCCTGGGCGCCCTGGGTGTGGTCTACGGAGACATCGGCACCAGTCCCCTCTACGCCTTCCGGGAATCCTTCCACGAAGGCTACGGCCTGGCCGTCACCCCGGAGAACGTGCTGGGCATCCTCTCCCTGATCTTCTGGGCCCTGATCCTGGTGATCTCGGTCAAGTACCTGGTCTTCGTCATGCGGGCGGACAACCGGGGCGAGGGCGGCATCCTGGCCCTCACCGCCCTGATCTTCCCCCGGGACCGCAAGACCAACGGCCGTCGGGATGTGCGCTGGATCTTGATCATGCTGGGGCTCTTCGGCACGGCCCTCCTCTACGGAGACGGCATGATCACGCCGGCCATCTCCGTGCTCTCCGCGGTGGAGGGGCTGGAGGTGGCCACGCCCTTCTTCGAGCCCTACATCCTCCCCATCACCATCGCCATCCTGGTGGGGCTCTTCATGTTTCAGAGCCGGGGCACGGGCAGCGTGGGCAAAGTCTTCGGCCCGTTGACGCTGCTCTGGTTCACCGTGTTGGCCCTGCTGGGCATCCGCTGGATCCTGCGCCAGCCCCACGTCTTCCTGGCCATGAATCCCCTCTACGGCTGGCACTTCTTCCGCCTGAACGGCTGGAAGGGCTTCCTGGTGCTGGGCTCCGTCTTCCTGGTGGTGACCGGCGGCGAGGCTCTCTACGCGGACATGGGCCACTTCGGCAAGGCGCCCATCCGCCTGGCCTGGTTCACGGTGGTCCTGCCGGCCCTCATGCTCAACTACTTCGGCCAGGGCGCCCTGCTCCTGCTCCGGCCGGAAGCCGTGGAGAACCCCTTCTACAGCATGGCTCCCTCCTGGGCCCTCTACCCGGTGGTGGTCATCGCCACCACGGCCACGGTCATCGCCTCCCAGGCCCTGATCACCGGGGCCTTCTCCCTGACCATGCAGGCCATCCAGCTGGGCTTCCTGCCCCGCATGGAGATCGTGCACACTTCCGCCCGAGAGGCCGGCCAGATCTACATCGGCTCCATCAACTGGACCCTCATGGTGGCCTGCATCGGGCTGGTGGTGGCCTTCGGCTCTTCCAGCAACCTGGCCGCGGCTTACGGCGTGGCCGTCACCACCACCATGGTGGTGACCACCCTGCTCCTGGCCGTGGTGGCCCGGGAGCGCTGGCAGTGGGCCTTGCCCGTCACCCTGGCGGTGATGGCCTTCTTCCTGGTCATCGACCTGGCCTTCTGGGGCGCCAACCTGGTGAAGATCCCGGCCGGTGGTTGGTTCCCCCTGGTCATCGGCCTCATCGTCTTCACCCTGATGACCACCTGGAAGCGGGGGCGGGAGATCCTGCGGGAGCGTCTGCGGGTGGGCTCGGTGCGCTTCACGGACTTCGCCAAGCGGATCGACGCGGAGAAGATCGTCCGGGTGCCCGGCACGGCCATCTTCATGAACAGCGATCCCCGAGGAACGCCCCCGGCCCTGATCCAGAACCTGCGCCACAACAAGGTGCTCCATGAGCGGGTGATCCTCCTCTCCGTCCGCACCCGTATGCGCCCCTACATCCCCGCGGAGAAGCGCCTGGAGATCGAGGAGCTGGGCCACGGCTTCTACCGGGTCATCATGCACTACGGCTTCATGGAGACCCCGAACGTGAGCCGGGATCTGCCCCTGGCCAAGGAGCAAGGCCTGGAGCTGGATCCCCACAAGGTGAGTTTCTTCCTGGGGCGGGAGCGCCTCTTCGCCACCGAGCGGCCGGGCATGGCCCTCTGGCGAGAGAAGCTCTTCATCCTCATGAGCCGCAACGCCCGCAGCGCCACAGACTACTTCGGCCTGCCCCCCAGCCGCGTGGTGGAGCTGGGCATCCAGGTGGAGCTCTGAGTCGGGCCTGAACACATCACGCGATATTCCGCGGACCGGCCGGGTTTTCGAGCCCTGGCCGGTCCTTTCGTCTCGCCGTCTCGTCTCGTCCCCGCCTTTGCCCACGCCCGGGCCTCTGCTACAATCAACCCATGAACCTGGTCACCCTGGAACATGTCTCCAAACAGTACGACGAACGCCTGCTCCTGGACCAGGTGAGCCTGGCCATCAACAGCGGGGATCGGGTGGGGCTCATCGGCGTCAACGGCAGCGGCAAGACCACCCTCCTGCGCATCATCGC
>WGCB01000079.1 GCA_015494005.1 Caldilineaceae bacterium | reverse complement strand
CAGAGGCACCTGGTAGATGCTCTGGGCGGTGACCAGGGGAATGACCGCCTCCTGCTCCACGTCGCAGGAGAGGGCCACCTTCTCCGTGACCTCCTCGCCCACTGGGTAGTCGCTGCGCAGGATGATGGCGTCGGGCTGGATGCCGATGCCCCGCAGCTCTCGCACGCTGTGCTGGGTGGGCTTGGTCTTCAGCTCCTTGCTGGCGGCCAGGTAGGGCAGCAGGGTGACATGGATGTAGAGGGTGTTCTCCCGGCCCACATCCTTGCGCATCTGGCGGATGGCCTCCAGGAAGGGCAGGCCCTCGATGTCACCCACGGTGCCGCCGATCTCCACCAGGAGCACGTCCGCCTGGAAGGAGCGGGCGGCCAGGCCGATGTGGCGCTTGATCTCGTTGGTCACGTGGGGGATGACCTGGATGGTGCCCCCCAGGTAGTCGCCCCGGCGCTCCTTGGTGATGACGTCATTGTAGATCTGGCCGCTGGTGACGTTGCTGAGCTTGTTCAGGTTCTCGTCGATGAAGCGCTCGTAGTGGCCCAGGTCCAGGTCGGTCTCCGCCCCGTCCTCGGTGACGAAGACCTCCCCGTGCTGGTAGGGGGACATGGTCCCGGGATCCACGTTCAGGTACGGGTCCAGCTTCATGGCGGCCACCCGGATGCCCCGGGCCTTGAGGATCCGGCCCACCGAGGCCGCGGTCACGCCTTTCCCCAGCCCAGAGACAACACCGCCGGTCACGAAAATGTATTTGGTCATCGGATCACCCAATCCATTCGGTGCGGAACGGGCTGTCCGGGGCCCTGGGCCCACGGAACCGCCCCTGGAAAACCATCCATCTGCTATGCCCCATCTGCTATGACGATGCATCGCCTGGCCGCGTTCCCAGCTCGTGGAGCGCCCTGGGCCGATCCACCCCCTGGGGCAGCAAACAACCCTGAGCCAGCAAACAAAAGAGACACGGAAACGATCCCCGTGCCTCACCTTCATGCTGCTCGATCCGTTCGCTTGTAGAAGCTGATCTGTTCTGATAGCCCAGCCCGCTTGAGGAACCGATCCATGCCGAGGTGTCGAGCTCAAGTTGCCAGCAACGAAAGCCAGGGAGCAGGGCCTTTTCCCGAGAGGTGCTGCCAGATATTGGATGCTGTTCCCTCGTTTTTCAGCCTTGTGTATGGTAGCACAGGGCGCGGGAGTTTGTCAAAGAAAATTTCGAAGAATGGCCCTGGGAAAAGCGCTCGGTTGGCCTAGTCGGCGCCCAGAGCCACCACGAAGGCGATGGCCCGTTCCCGGTCGTGGCTCAGGCTGATGGACCACTGGGAGAGCCCCAGCTGGTGGGCTTTCTGAGCCGCCTGGTTGTGGAGGCGCAACTGGGGCGCGCCCTGCTCGTCCCGCAGGATCTCCACGTCGGTCCAGCAGATGCCGGCCCGCCAGCTGCCCGTGCCCAGGGCCTTGACCACTGCCTCCTTGCCCGCGAACCGGGCCGCCAGGGACTCGGCCTGGCCCCGGCAGCAGGCCAGCTCCTCGGGCGTGAAGATCCGGCCCAGGAAGCGCTCGCCGAAGCGCTCCACGGCCTGCTGGATGCGCCGGATCTCGATCATGTCCACGCCGGTGCGCAACACGGAGCTCATGGGCCTCACCTGCTGGCTGTGCGGAAGTGGTAGGCCATGGAGCCATCGGCCTGGGGGCGGTAGTGGCCGTAGACGAAACCGTCCTGCTCCAGGATCAAGGGGAGGAGCTGGTGCAGGTCGTCCACCAGGGGGAGCTGGCGGAGCTGGGCCAGGGGAAACCAGCCCAGGCGGCCTTCCCGGCTGTCCCGCAGGGTGCGTTGGGGCGTCTCCCCGTGGAAGACGAAGACCAGGATTCCCTGGGGCCGGGTCGGCTCGGTCGGGGCATCGCCTGGGCCGCCCACGAAGATGTTGATCACCCCGCGCAGGGTGAGCTCCACGCCAGTGAGGCCGGTCTCTTCCTCCAGCTCTCGCAGGGCCCCAGCCAGGATGTCCTCATCCCCTTCGATGTGGCCGCCGATGCCGTTGTACTTGTTGGCCCAGAGACGCTTGTCCGGCGCGCCCTTCAGGAGCAGGATCTCCGGCTGGCCGCTCTGGGGATTGGGGCTGGTCACGAAGATGAGGCTGCGGGGGATGGCCGCGTAGCGCACCTTGCGGTCCGTGTGGACGCCCTGTTCCGTGATCTTCAAAGCACGTTCCTCTCGGCTGATGTTCGGCTTTGCTCCCGTGCCCCCTTGACGATCCCCTCACTCGGCGATGACGTGGGGCTCCACCAGGTTCACCGGCGGAGGCGGCGTGTCCTCCACGTCCACGAAGCCGTAGGCGGTGGAGACGATGTAGAGGGGGCGGTTCTTCACCTCGTCATAGATCCGGCCCAGGTACTCGCCCATGATCCCCAGGAAGATGAGCTGGATGCCCCCCAGGAAGAGGACGCTCACCAGGGTGGTGGCCTGGCCGTAGAAGGCGTTGTTGCCCGAGAGGCGCAGGGCCACGGTGACGAGGATGCCCAGCAGGCTGAGGCCGGCCAGGAGGAAACCGAAGTAGGTGCTCAGGCGTAGTGGCAGGTAGCTGAAGCTGGTGATGGCGTCCATGGTCAGGCGCATCATCTTGTGCAGAGGATACTTGGTCTCCCCTGCGTAGCGCTGGGCCCGATCGTACTCCACGCCGATCTGCTTGAAGCCCACCCAGCTGCTCAGCCCTCGCATGAAGCGGTGCTTCTCCCGCAGGCGGCGCATGGTCAGCACCACCCGCCGGTCCATGAGCCGGAAGTCCCCCGCATCCAGGGGGATGTCCACATCGGTGATGCGACGCAGCAGCCGGTAGAAGAGGCTGGCGGTCCAGAGCTTGAAGGCCGTCTCGCCCTCCCGCTCTCGGCGCACCGCGTAGACCACCTCGTAGCCCTCCCGCCACTTCGCCACCATCTCGGTGATGAGCTCTGGCGGGTCCTGGAGGTCGGCGTCGATGATCACCACCGCGTCGCCCTGGGCGTAGTCCATCCCCGCGGTGATGGCGATCTGGTGGCCGAAGTTGCGGCTGAAGTTCACCAGCTTCACCCGGGGATCCTGCTGGTGCAGCTCCACCAGCAGCTCCTGGGAGCGGTCCCGGCTGCCGTCGTTGACGCAGACGATCTCCCAGGAGTCGGTCAGCTGGTCCAGCACCTGGGAGAGGCGGCGGTAGAGCTCTGGGATCACCGCTTCCTCGTTGTAGATGGGCACCACCACGGAGAGGGT
>WGCB01000078.1 GCA_015494005.1 Caldilineaceae bacterium | reverse complement strand
TCCCGCACGTTCTCCGGTGGGCGAAAGAGGATCCCCAGGTGGGCCTGGGCCAGCATGGCCGTGTCGTTGTAGGAATCGCCCACGGCCACGGTGAAGAAACCCAGCTCCCGGAAGGCCTGGACGGCCCGGCGTTTGCTCTGCTCCAGGCGCAGACGGTAGCCCTGGATGGCGCCGTCGGGGGCCACCTGGAGGGAGTGGCAGAACACGGTGGGGTAGCCCAGCCGCTCCAGCAGGGGGGCGACGAACTCGTAGAAAGTGTCGGAGAGGATGATCAGCTGGCTCTGCCGCCGGAGCCAGGCCAGATACGCCAGCGCGCCGGGCAGGGGCTCCACTGTGGCGATGATCGCCTGGATGTCCGGCAGGCCCAGACCGTGCTCTCGGAGGATGGCCAGGCGCATCTGCATGAGCTGATCGTAGTCGGCCACGTCCCGGGTGGTCAGGCGCAGCTCCGGGATGCCGGTCTTCTCGGCCACGGCGATCCAGATCTCCGGAATGAGCACGCCCTCCAGGTCGCTGGCCAGGAGCAAGGGCTTGTCGTGGACGGTTTGGTTTGTGGGTTGGGTCACGGGGATGGGAGCCATGGGATGCCTTTCATGAACGCGAGCAGTGTTCGAGCCGGCCGAGGGGATCACGAAACCAGGTGGCGGGGCAGGTGATCCACTCGGTTGATGTACCTGACGATCATAAACGCTTCCGGCGTAAAAGACAGCTGGGAGATCCCCGTATTGAAGTGATTGACGAAGAAATGGTTGGCCGGTGCGTTGTGGAAGAGGGCTTTGAAGAGGGCGCCCAGGAATGTCCCGTGGGTGACCATGAGTAGGGTGCGCTCCTCCTGGCCTGCCTCTTCCCGGGCCATTTCGTATAGCCTTTCCACCACTCGGAAGGCCCGGGCGAAGCAGCCGGCCATGTCCTCCTCGCCTTCCTGGAACCACCAGCCTTCCTCGGTCACCTCCGGGGGCAAGATGGCGCCCGGGAGCAGCTCCTGGATCTGCGATCGGGTGAGCCCGGTATGGGGGACCAGCTGCCCGTTGGGCCCGCTGTTGTCGAACATGCCGCCGTGCTCGTGGATGTCCACCCAGACCTGAGCCGGGATGCCCAGGGCGGCGCTCACCGGGGCGGTGGTCTGCAGGGCCCGCCGCATGGGGCTGGTGACGATCTCCGTGATGGGGTGCTGGGAGAGGTCGTCGGGCAGCCGGATGGGCTGGATCTTGGGCGGATGGCTGCTCAGGTAGTTGGCCAGGACCGCGGCCTGTTCTTCGCCCCGGCGGGTCAAAGGCGGATCCGCCGCTCGCCGCTCCCGAAAGCCTTCGTAGGACTGGTTCTGCTGGTAGAGCTGTTCGGCCAGGTAGTTGTTGGCCGATTCTGCGTGGCGTACGAGGAAAACTTGCATGGTCTGCGCCTGCTCTCGTTGTTCAGTGTTCAGTTACGGTGGGGTGGATGGGGCCGGATCGGCCTCGGCGGCGTCTCGGTCGCGCCCAGTGTCGGGTGCAATGCCGAACGCCGCCGTATAGCCTACTGCAAAGGGAGGGAAACGCCAAATCAGCGCGTCGGCAGCCGTCTCGCTGGCGTGCTCTCGGGTGTCATCTCAGTGATGCCGTGAGGATGCACTGCCGTTTCGGTGGGGGAGGGGGTGGCCGCCCATCCGTCGAGCACGACACGCATTTTTATTCTGTATAATGAAAATTATAGCGAGTAATGTGCTCGACTAGCCTCGCTGAGACCGCTGGATCCCCCTCCCAGAACACACCCGCGGGGACCCTCCGCCCCATTTGACCTGCGGGCGGCTCCATAGCATAATTCAGCAGCACGATTCAGGCAGCCTGCTGGTTCTGTTCCATCCGGTTGCGTCTGGTTGCACACCGACTCGCACACTGAACCGCAGGCATTTCCGTTCATCGAGCCGCTTCAAGCAACAGCATACCCACCGCGCGAAAACATTCTCCCGTGAACCGGCCACCTGACAGCCCTTCCGACCCCTCCCAGAGCCCCAAGCCCTATCTGACTGTGATCAAGCTGGACAGCGACCAGCCACCGAGCCAGACGCTGAGTCGGGTCCTCGGGACCAGGCCTGCTGAGCAGCTGGATCTGCACAACGGTGACGACGACGGCCTGGACGAGAATGTCGCCCATCTGCACCGCCGGGGTTTCCTGCGCTCCCTCTCCACCTCCCACGTGCTCATCATCGGTTTTGCCCTGATCGTGGCGATAGGCACCGTCCTCCTGAAGCTGCCCTGGTCCTCCGCGACAGGCCAGCCCATCACCTGGGTGGAAGCCCTCTTCACGGCCACCAGCGCCACCACCGTCACTGGACTGGTGGTCCTGAACACGGCCAACGACTTCTCCCTCTTCGGCCAGATCATCATCCTCCTCCTGCTCCAGGTGGGCGGCGTGGGCTTCATCGCCTTCAGCGTGCTCCTCTTCCGCCTGATCGGGCGCCGGGTGGGCATGGAGGAGCGCTTCATCGTCCAGCAGACCATGGGCACGGGCTACGTCAGCGGCGCTCTGGATCTGGCCCTCTACGTCCTGGGCATCACGTTGACCCTGGAGGCCATCGGCGCATTCCTCCTCTGGCTGCGCTGGCGCACGATCATGCCCGACGGCGAGGCCCTCTGGTATGCGATCTTCCATGCCATCAGCAGCTTCTGCAACGCAGGCTTCGACCTTTTCTCTGGCACCGATCGAGGGGTGCTTTTCGGCTTCGGCGCGGACTGGTTCACCCTTCTGGTCATGGGCGGGCTCATCATTTTGGGCGGCTTCGGCATCCCAGTCCTCTACGACCTGATCCGCAACCTGCGCCGGTCCCGCCCCTTGAGTCTGAACACCCGCATCACCCTGCTCCTCACCGCCGTGTTGACCGTGCTGGGCACCGGGATGATGCTCATGGATGGGGCCATCTACCGGGATGTCCTCTCGGATCTCTCCTTCCCGGAGCAGGTGAACGTCAGCCTCTTCACCATCGTTTCCGCCCGGACCGCCGGCCTCACCATCCTGCCCCTGGATCAGCTCAGCCAGGCCACCCAGCTCATCATCCTGATCTGGATGTTCATCGGCGGCGCGCCGGCCAGCATGGCCGGTGGCGTGAGCAGCAGCACCGTGGGCGTCCTGCTCATCGCTGTGGCGGCTACGGCCCGAGGCAACACCCGGGCCATGTCCTTCGGCCGTACCGTCCCCGCGGAGACCATCGCCAAGGCCGTGGCCATCATGACGGTGAGCACCCTGCTGGTGACGGTGGTGACCCTGGCTCTCTCCCTGACCCACGAGGGGGAGATCTTCCGAGTGGCCTTCGAGACGGTCAGCGCCTTCGCCAATGCTGGCTACTCCCTGGACTTCACCGGCCGCCTGGATACCTTTGGCCGTCTGCTCATCGCCTTCACTATGTTCTGGGGACGCCTGGGCCCCCTCACCATCGTGGTGGCGCTGGCCCAGCGGGAGCACCCCACCCTGTACGCCTACCCGGAGGAGCCGGTGATACTCGGCTAGGTCGGGCCCTGCCCGAGCCCCCTGCTCGCCTCCTGTCACCCTAGAAAGGGACTTGTGTTATGTCAACTAAGCTTCCGGTTGTCCAGAGCATTCCCCACAGCGGCCTGGCCGTGCCAGCGGAGGTGCGGCCCATCCTGGCCATCGACGAAGTGACCGTCTACAACGAGTGCGATCTGTGGGCAGAACAGTTGTTCGATTTTGCCCACCCGGACCTCCCTGGCCCGGACACGCTGGGACGGGTCACGACATCCATCGCCCGGGTTTTCATCGACACCAACCGGCCCCCCGACGATCTGGACAACCCGGACGGCCCGGTGAAGACCCAGACCAGCTACGGAGATCCCATCTACACCCAGCCCCTCTCCCGGGCCATGAAGGAGGCTTTGCTCCAGCGCTACTGGCAGCCCTACCACCAGGCCCTGGACGGACTGATCCGCCAGCACGCGGGGCAGATGCGCCTCTTCCTGGACTGCCACAACATGGCCCAGGAGGGCCCCACGGCCTACGCTGATCCCGGCCAAGCCCGCCCCCTCATCGACGTGATCAACAACGGGGACGCCAACGGCGAATACGTGCCCGAGTACGGCTCCTTGACCGCCCCGCCCTGGCTGGCCCGGGCTGCAGCGGAGATGGCCCAGGAGCTCTTCCAGGACATGACCCTGCTGGAGCCCGTCCCTGGCCAGGAGGTGGTCCCAGTGAAGCTCAACCAGCCCTTCCGGGGTGGCTACATCCTGCGTTACTACGCCAGCCAGGCCTACCGTCGCCGCCTGCCGCCGGACAGCTTCCCCTACGTGGGCCTCATGGTGGAGGTGAACCGGGGCCTTTTCGTGGGGCGCCAGTCCACCCGCACCCCCATCGCCCCACCCAACCAGGAGCGCATCGCCGCCATCCGAGAGCGGCTGTACCGCTGGACGACCCAGGTCCTGGCCCTGATCCAGGACGAACAGGCGCGCATTCTGCGCTGGGAGGCCCCATGAACAATCCCCCATCCCCGGAAACTCTGCAGGAGTGGCTGGATGTGGCCCGCACCCTGGCCCTGGAGGTGTCCGAGCTGGAGGTGGCCATCTTCCACCACAGCGTGGCCCGGCGCAAACGGGACGGCACCCTGGTCACCCAGGCGGACGAGCAGGCGGATGCCCTGATCAGCGCCCGACTCCAGGACCGCTTCCCGGATCACAACGTGCTCAGCGAGGAACAGACCACCACCTACGATCCCAGCGTGGAGTACACCTGGGTGGTGGATCCCCTGGACGGGACCACCAACTACGCGCGGGGCCTGCCCATCTGGGGTGTGAGCATGGGGCTGCTCCGCTACGGCCGTCCGCTGCTGGGGGTGGTTCACTTCCCCATACTGCACGAGCTCTTCACTGCCGTGCTCGGCCAAGGAGCTCGGCTCAACGACCAGCCCATCGCCAGCTCCCCCGAGACCCAGGTGGACGATCAGCACCTCTACACCAAGTGCACCCGCACCCACCGCTACTTCCACGTGGACACCCCCCTGAAGCCGCGCATGTTGGGCAGCGCGGCCTACCACATGCTCAAGGTGGCCGACGGCACCGCCCTGGCCGGGATCGAGAGCACCCCGAAGGTCTGGGACCTGGCAGGGGCGCACATCGTGGTCACCGAGGCGGGCGGGCAGATCCGCTACCTGGACGGATCGGCCGTCTTCCCCCTCCCCGGCCAGGCCCTGGACTACGCCGCCCGCAGCAAGCCGGTGCTGGCTGCCGCCAACCCGGCCCTCTTTCAGATCATGCGGGCCGCCATTCGCCCCCGTTGAGGGG
>WGCB01000077.1 GCA_015494005.1 Caldilineaceae bacterium | reverse complement strand
CTGATGGCGGCGCGTCCCGAGCAGGCCCGGCCAGGGGGACGGCACTGGGCGGTGCGGCTGGGGGGCTGGCTGATCCGGCGGCTGCGCCCGGAGCTGGGATGGGTGGCCCTGCTCACCGGCATGCTCCTGGCCCTGCTGCCGGCCCTGGCCGTGGATCAGGCGGGCTGGGTGAACCTGCGCCGCATGGGGGTGACCCTGCTCTGGATCGGCCCCCTGGGCGTGGCCCTGGGCTGGCTGC
Organism: Caldilineaceae bacterium; assembly: GCA_015494005.1. Taxonomy (GTDB): domain Bacteria; phylum Chloroflexota; class Anaerolineae; order Caldilineales; family Caldilineaceae; genus S144-5. The sequence goes on along the minus strand of WGCB01000077.1, from coordinate 2,713 downwards.
TGCACCGGCTCCTGCGGGCCCTGCTGAGGAGCCACCGGGCCGGGCTGCGGCTCCTGGGCGGCCTGCTCTGGTCCGGAGGGATGGCCCTGGCCGGCCTGGTGGCAGTGACCGAGGCCCTGCTGCGCTGGCTCCCTGGCCCGACCCAGCTCTGGCAGGCCATGCGCCAGGACACCTGGGCGCTCCTGGGGCAAGCCCTGGCCGAGCGCCTCCTGAGCCTGGCCCAGCGGGTGACCTGGTGGTGGCAGGGGGTCCAGGCCGGGGGCGCAGCCCAGGACAACCTGGTCTTCCTCCTGGGGATGGGGCTGCTCCTCTGGCTGGTCGCGGCCCTCTCTGCCTGGCTGGCTCTGCGCTTCCGCAACGGCCTGGTCATGGCCTTGCCCACCCTCTGGCTCCTGAGCCTGCTCCTCTACTACGGCTCCCAGGAGCGAGCCCTGCTCCTCCTGGCCCTGGGGCTGACCCTCTTCCTCCATGCCTGGCTGGATGGGCAGGCCCTGCTGGGGCGCTGGCAGGCCCAGGGCGTGGACTTCAACCCGGCTCTCCTCCAGGACCGGCTCATGGCCGTGGCCGGCGCGGGGCTGCTGATCCTGGGCCTGGCCGGGGTGACGCCCAACGTCTCCTTGCCTGCGCTGACCCGGCGAGCCTACCAGGCCCTGGCCCCCTACTACCAGCGCACGGAGCAGCTGGGCCAGCGCCTCTTCCCCGAGCTGGAGCGGGCTCCCCGAGGGCGTCGGGGCGGGGTGGTCAGCGGGCTGCCCAACAGTTTCCTCCTGGGCTCCGGCCCGGAGCTGGGGGAGATCCAGGTCATGTGGGTGCGGAGCAACCTGGCCGGGGATCCGCCACCGGGCTTCACCATGCGAGGAGCCACCCTCTCCCAGTACGACGGCCGGGGCTGGAGCAATCCGGAGGAGCTGACCCGGCTGGAGTTGCGGGCCAACCAGCCCTGGCCTCTGCAGTCCACGGCTGGCCGGGCCAGGCTGCTCCAGAGCGTGCGCCTGGCCTTCCGCTCCAGCATCCTCTACGGCGCGGGGGAGCCCCTGGAGGCGGACGTGGGCGTGGGGGCCGAGCTGCGGGGCCCGGACGATCTGGTGGCCCTGTGGGCGCCGGTGAAGAGCTACACCCTGGTCTCCGCCGCGCCCGGGGTGGACGACGCCTTCCTGGCCCAGCTGCCGGAGTGGGGGGACCAGCTCCCGCAGGAGATGGCCCGTCACCTGCATCTGCCGGACACGGTCACCCCGCGGACCCGGGAGCTGGCCCGGAGCCTGACCGCGGGGCTCTCCTCGCCTTTTGCCAAGGCCAAGGCCATCGAGGCCTTCCTGCGGGGCTACGAATACGACCTGAATGTGCCTCTGCCGCCCCCGGATGTGGATGTGACCGACTACTTCCTCTTCGATCTGCAGCGGGGCTACTGCGACTACTACAGCACCGCCTTCATCGTCCTGGCCCGACTGAACGGCCTGCCCACCCGTTTCGCCACTGGCTACGCGGTGGGCCAGTGGGACCCGGACTCCCGGGAGTGGGTGATCAGCGAGGCGGAGGCCCACTCCTGGCCGGAGGTCTACTTCCCGGAGGTGGGCTGGATCCCCTTCGAGCCCACGGCAGGACGGCCGATCCTGCCCCGCTGGACGCCCGAGCAGGCGGCGCCCATCCCTGCGCCGGGGCCGCCGCCGGAGGAGCCATCGGCCCCGGACTTCACCTGGCAGTGGAACTGGCAGATGCTCTTCTGGCTGCTGCCGGGCCTGGGGATGCTCTGGCTGCTCTGGTGGGCGGCGGGCCTCTGGCTGGCCCGGCGAGAGGACCCCTGGCAGGCCCTGGTCCGCTGGGGGAAGCGCCTGGGCCGCCCCGCCCGACCGGACGAGACGGAGCTGGAGTACGCCAGGGGGTTGAGGCAGCACCTGGCCCAGCGCTTCCCGGCCCGGCGGGAGCGTCTGCATTCGGTGACGGAGGCGGTGCTGGCCATCAGCCAGGCGGTGATCCAGGCCCGATACGCGCCGGAAGGCCGGCAGGAGGCCTTGGAGCGGGCCCGCCGGCAGTGGCGAGGGGTGCGAGGTCAGCTGTGGCGGCTGTGGTTGGCCCGCTGGTGAGGGCTAGGGGGTGCCCAGGAGCCGGTGGCGGAGATAGCGGCCCGCGGCCCGGGGCGCCACGTAGATGCCCCCGGTCCCCACGGTGTGGATGGCCTCACAGAGGACGGCCGGGGACTCCTCCAGGGTGACGTAGCCGTGGCTCCCAGACTGGATCACCCGGCCTACCCAGTCCGGGTCTGTGCTTTCCCCCAGGACAAGGCAGTGTCGTTTTGGATGGGCGGTTCGCAGCTGAGCGAGCGCCTCTAGGCCCTGCGCGTCCAGCAGCTGGATGTGGAGCAGGAGCACGTCCGGAGATAGCTGTTGGAGCAGCACCTGGGCATCGCTGAGATCCGCGGATTCACCCACCACCTGAACGTTCGAGCAGTGGGCAAGGAGGGTCTTCAACTCCGTTCGGCGCTCTCGGTCGCTGTCCAGGAGCAGGATGCGGAGGGGGGTGGATGGTGCCATGCGTGTCTACAGGTCCTGAAGGTGACGGGTTTGGATGCGGACTCGGACGACCCTCGTTCGGTCTGCCTCCCATTGAAGCAGAGGTAGTACCCAGGGGCTAGAGGCCAACCGGCCATCCCGGGGCAGACCTTGGTAAGGGGTGGAAAGGGGTGGGGAAGCGGTGATCCCCAGGGGCAGGCGTAGGA
>WGCB01000076.1 GCA_015494005.1 Caldilineaceae bacterium | reverse complement strand
TGTGGCCTCCCCCTGCCCACTGGAACTGCAGCGATTCCACCCTCTACACAGCCCCTAGCAACGACTGGACCATTTACACGCCTCTGGTCCAAGGCAGCAACCTCTACTTCGCGGAGATGTACTTCAAGGTCGGCGAAGATCCGGACGGACGTATCCGTCGTCTGCCCCTGTCCGGCGGCGCGGCCCAGTCCATCGTGGTGAACCGCCCCGCCCTGGCAGTGAACCCTGCCATCCAGGTGGATAGCCGCTACGTCTACTTCCTGGACCGGGCCACCACGGCCCCGGGCATCTACCGGCTGCCTCTGGACGCCGCGGCCATCACCTGGGACCTGAAAGCCGATGCTCTGGAGGTCACCCAGGCCATCCAGAACCTCAACAACAGCGCGCCCCTGGTGGCGGACAAGCCCACCTACGTGCGGGCCTACGCCAAGCTCCTCAACGGACCCGACGCTCGCAACGTGGAGGCCTGGCTGCACGGCTCCCGGGGCGGCTCGTCCCTGCCCGGCTCGCCCCTGAGCCCGCTGAACGGGGCCCTGCCCCTTTCCACCGGCAGCACCTACGACCGGGCCAACCTGAACGACGGCTGGCTCTTCCGCCTGCCCTCCAACTGGCTGGGCAAAGGCGACATCACCCTGCGCCTGGAAGTGGATCCCCAGGGCGTCTACGACGACAGCAACCCCAGCAACAACCAGCTCTCCCGCACGGTGACCTTCAACGGCAAGGCGCCGGTCTGCACGGTCTTCGTGCCGGTGCGCACCCATGGGCCCTACGCCTCCACCAGCAACCCCAACTTCTGGCCCATGATCGACATGGCCAAGCGGCTCTGGCCCACCCCGGACTGGTGGGTGTACCACCAGACCGAGGACATCGCCGAGACCCAGGTCTGCTGGGCCGGCATCATCCCCTACCCCTGCTTCGGGCCCTACGAGCTGCCCGAGGACACCTGGAAGGTGCTGACCTCCCTCAATGTGCGGGACTTCTTCACCGACGACCCGGACCGCTGCGACGACGCAGGGGCCAAGACCCACTACGTGGGCATGGTCCACAACAGCATCGACACCCGGGAGGACGGCGGCACGGTGCTGGGGGTGGCCTACCGCAACGACAACGTGGCCTGGGTCAAGTTCCCGCCGGAGTCCCCCACCAGTTCCAACGCCTTTGACTGGCCCGACGCCGGTGTGACCCTGGCCCACGAGCTGGGTCACAACCAGGGCCGCAAGCATGTGGACTGCGGCAACCCGGAGGGCACGGATCCTGGCTATCCCTACCCCACGGACCAGATCGGCAACGTGGATCCCAACGGCTACTACGGCTTCGATCCCAAGACCCGCACGCCCATCCGGCCGGACGGGGCGGCGGACTACATGTCCTACTGCGGCCCGGAGTGGACCAGCGACTACACCTGGCGGGCCATCTACAACAGCCTGAGCTCCACCCGAGCCGCCCAGGCCGCTCAGGTGGACGAGCCCATGGCCGGCCCTCCCGTCCTGGTGACCGGCGGCATCAACCCCACCGCCAACACGGGCACCCTGAACTACGCCTGGGTCTACCCGTACACCGCCATGAGCGCGGGCATGCGGGCCAAGTGGACGGAGGCCCTGGCTCGCACCCAGGCCGCGCAGGCCAGCAACACGGTGAACTACGTCCTGCGCCTGCGGGACCCGGACGGGGACATCCTGGCCGAACATCCGGTGACCCTGCTGGAGAGCGAGGATCAGGGCGGCGAGACCAAAGCCTTCATGCTCACCTTCCCGGATCCCGCGGGCACGGTGGCCACCGTGGAGCTGGCCGCGGACGGCACGGTCCTGGACAGCCGCTCCCCCGGCACGGGCACGCCCACGGTGACCATCCTGGAGCCGGCCGGCGGCGAGACCATCCAGGATGAGCTGACCCTGCGCTGGCAGGCCCAGGACCCGGATCCGGACGACGAGCTGCTCTACAGCGTCCAGTACAGCCCGAACAACGGCGCCACCTGGTACGTCCTGCTCAGCGACTACCCGGGCCAGCCGGACTCGGACACGGTGACCGTCACCCTGCGCGACCTGACCATCCCCGGCAGCCAGCCCGGCCAGGCTCGCATCCGGGTGGCGGCCAGTGACGGCTACCACACTGGCCTGGCCACCTCCGCTGGCTTCACCGTGACCAACCGCAAGCCCCAGGCCTTCATCGCCTCGCCCACGGAAGGGGAGAACCTGCCCCCGGACGAGCCGGTGATCCTGCGGGGCGCGGGCATGGACGTGGAGGACGGCGGCCTGAGCGGCGCAGCCCTCCAGTGGACGCTGAACGGCCAGTCCAAGGGCACGGGCGAGGAGGTGGTGGTGGCTGGCCTGGCCCCGGGCGACTACCAGGCCCAGCTCACCGTCACCGACAGCGACAACCAGACCGGCACGGCCCAGGTGAACTTCCAGGTGGCCACCCTGGGCATCCCCCAGGGGAACAGCCCCACCCTGGACGGATTCTGTGACGACAGCGCCTACCAGGATGGGGTCTCCCTGCTCCTGGCCCCCTACAGCAACGGCCGCCAAGCCAAGGTGAGCCTGGTCCGTGACGCCGACTATCTGTGGGCCTGCTTCAGCAACATGAATCGAGGCTCGGGCAGCCCCACCGCCTTCGCCGGGGTGCGGGTGGACGTGGACAACAGCCGGGATGCCCTGGCCCAGAGCGATGACTACGGCTTCTTCGTGGCGGAGGACGGCACGCCCTTCACCTATCAGGGGGACGGCGCCGGCGGCTTCGACGATCCGGGGCCCGGCGGCCTCTCCGCCCGGGTCAGCGCCAGCACCAGCACATGGAGCGGAGAGCTGCGCATCGCCCGCAGCGTCCTGGGCGACTGGAACCATCGAGTCGGCCTCAACCTGGGCCACTACTGGGTCCAGTTCCAGGGGGATGACTACGAGTGGCCCTTCGACACGGTCTACAACCAGCCGAACACCTGGGCCTTGGCCACCCTTGGGGACCTGCCTCGCCTGGAGAGCCTGGAACCCAGCTCGGCCACGGCCGGCGGGTCGGAGTTCGACCTGGTGGTGAAGGGGCAGCACTTCCAGGATGGCGCGGTGGTGCGTTGGGGCAGCACGGACCTGAGCACCCAGTTCGGCAGCAGCACGGTGCTCACCGCCACCGTGCCGGCAGCCCAGATCGCGGCCCCGGCCACGGTGGACATCACCGTGCGCAACCCCGGCAGCTCGGATCTGGTCTCCAACGCCCTGCCCTTCCTGGTGACCAGCCCCACCCCGGCCATCACCGGGCTGACGCCGGACCAGGCCCCGGCCCGGAGCGACACCTTCACCATGCTGGTGAACGGCGGCAACTTCCTGGACGGCGCGGTGGTCCTGTGGGACGGCACGGCGCTGCCCACCACCTTCGTCAGCGCCACCCAGCTGCGGGCCACGGTGAGCAGGACCCAGCTGGACGTGGCGGGCACGGTGGACGTGGCTGTGCGCAACCCTGGGCCCAACGCGCCGGTCTCCCCGCCGGTGGCCTTCACCGTGGAGCCCCGGGCCTTCCTCTACCTGCCCATGGTGGCCAAGTGACGGTGACCACGTAACGAGGCAGCCTGGAGGAAACCATTCCGGCCACGCGGAAGGCGTGCGAGGTGCTGTCCTCAGGGCCTCGCACGCCTTCCTGCCTGGCCTGCCGGACACCTCCCTAGCTGGCTCTTGACGGGGCATGCATCTGTGGAGGTGGCCTCGTGAACGGCAGAACCGTTCACATCCGGCCTGGGAAATGGGATCCTTGCGATGGCGGAACCGCTCTTTTTCAGCCCCGAGGAGGCAGGATGATGGCGACGCAATCATCGCGCCGTGCGGTCGTGGACCAGCGCACCGGGCTGCTGGTGCTCCTGGCCTGGCTGGGGACGCTGCTGGCCAGTGCCCTGCCGGAGATCCTGTGGCGAGAGGGGTTCGGCGGGGATGGGGACCCGGTGCAGTGGCTCCAGCTGGGCGGACTGCTCCTCCTCCTGCTCCTCACGGCCCTGTGGCGGGAGGCGACTCCCCTGCGGGGCTATTTCCTCGTGCTCTCGGTCCTCTTCCTCGTCGCGGGCATCCTGGTCCCCGGTGTGAGCCGGAGTGACCGGTGGCTGTCTTGGTTCGGCCAGGGGGAGGCTGGCTGGTTTCGCAGCAGCCTGGGCCTGCACCTGCTGCGGATGCTGCCCGCCTTGGCCATCTGGGCGCTGCTGGCGGGCATGGGGCGGAAACGCCAGGACTACTTCCTGGTCAAGGGCCGCGTGGACGCGCCCGTGGAGCCGGTCCCCTGGATGGGCCTGCGCCGGCCGGAGCCTTGGACCCGGTTTGGCCGCCACCTGGCCCTCATCGCCAGCGGCGTGACGCTCCTGATGATGCTCCTGGGCCGGCTGCCCACCGGGTCGGAGGTGCTGGGTGTGCTGCCCCGCCTGCCAGCGGTGCTCCTCTTCGCGGCTATGAACGCCTTCAACGAGGAGTTCCCGGGCCGGGCGGCCCTCCTCTCCCAGCTGCTGGGCGTGGTGGGGAAACAACAGAGCCTGCTCCTGACCGCGGCCCTCTTCGGGCTGGGCCACTTCTACGG
>WGCB01000075.1 GCA_015494005.1 Caldilineaceae bacterium | reverse complement strand
TTTCGTCGAAGGAGTGATGGGGCCAGTCGTACCAGATGGAGACAGTCTCCGTGGGGGCTGTGCCCAGGTAGTCCCCCATCACCTGGAGGTACTCCCGGTAGCCGGCGAAGTCCGTCGGCATGGTGATGAGGGCCGTGGTGGTCACGTGTCCGATGAGGTTCACGAACTCGTGGTCCAGGAGGTGGGCCGGCAGATCCGTGGCTGTGGCCAGGGGGCCGCGCTCCAGGAAGCCCTCCTGGGCCACCCGCTCCCGGTACCAGGCCGCGGCGTCGAACCAGCAGGACTGCTCGTGGCGGCAGGGGAGGATGCCCAGGACGGCATCCCCGGCCACGTCCACGTCGTGGGGAGCCAGCGGGTTCACCGGCCGACGTCCCAGGGCCAGACGCAGGTAGGGCCCGCCGTTATCCGGCCCGTCCACGCCCCCGGCCACGAAGTGCTTCAGGGCGAAACGCTCCGCCGGCGGATCGTCCACCGAGAAGACCAGCAGGCTGGCCGTGCCGGTGACCGGGTCCGCGTAGGCGTTCAGGGCCAGGTTCTGGGCCGACGGGTAGAGGAGATCCAGGGGCTCGCCCTTGACCGTGCGGGCGGCCCGGGCCGGATCCCGCACCCGCAGGCCGGTGAGGGCGCCCAAGATGAGCTCGCTCTCCGGCCCTTTGTCCGCCAGGTCCAGGATGGGCAGGTCGAAGCGCTCGATGCCGGCCTGGCCCTGGGAGCTCTCGTCGTACTCCACCCCGCCGCTGAAGCGGAGCAGGGGCTCGCCGGTGCGCATGTGCACCCGCACCGTCACGGTGAAGCGCCCGCCGGTGGGGTCCTGGAGGCCGCCCCAGATGAGCTCCACGCCCTGGTCGCCGGTCACCTGCCAGGGCCGGGCCTGGAAACGGGCCGCCATGGAGGGGGTGAGCTGGTGCTCCTGCTGGGCGGCGGGCTCCCAGAGCTGGAGCCGCCAGAGCGGTCCCGGGGCCAGGGTGTAGGTCACGGAGCGGGTGGGGCTCAGGCGCCAGCTCAGAGATTCCAGCAGGTAGCCCTGGGTGGGATGGGGGCGGAGGCGAGCCGAGAGCCCGCCTTCGCTCAGCAGAACGCCGGTGGCAGCGCTCCGCATGGCCAGGGGCAGGTAGAGGCTACGGGTGACCGGGATGGTGGCGAGCCTGTTCCGGGCCGGATGGGTGTGGGGGGAGTTTGCCTGGGCCTGCCCCGGTTGCAGCAGGGCGACGAGGAGCAGGGTCAAGCCGCCAGCCCAGGCGACCAGGGCCAGCATGGTTCGGTTTCGAGTGGACATGGGAGATCCTCCTGGCAGCAATCGGGGGACCCGTCACGGCCCCGCATCCTGGGATCCGGTGTGTCTGGTTGTCTGCACCAATCTATCGTTTGAGCCCGGGCGATGTCACTCCTCGTCCCACAGGGCTTTGCGGTTGCGCCAGGCCAGGACCGCGCTGCCGAAGGAGAGGAGGAGCAGGGTTGGGGCGAGGAGGAACCAGCCCAAGACCGGGAAAACCCCGGCCAGGACAAAGGCCAGCGTGCCCCAGAGGAGTTGCTTGGCCGGGGAGGCCGTCCGGGAGCCCAGCTCCGAGAGGCGCTGCCCCAGAAGCGCCACCGTGCCGGTCAGCCCCAGGGCCGTCACCGCCGCCAGGAACAGCAGCAGGAGCAGGGCGATGACGTCCGTGAGCCCCTCTCCGATCTCGGTGAGGACCAGGCTGATGCCCCCCAGGAAGAGGTAGTTCACCAGGCCGATGAGGAAGGCCCGGCGGGGAGAACGGGTCAGGGCGGCTCGGCTGCCTCGGCTGATGTGTGGCAGGAGCCCGGTCAGCACCAGGAGCAGGGTGGCCAGGGAAGCGATCAGGAGGGTGGCCACGACCAGGGCCATGATCAGCCCCGCCAGATCCTCCACCGGCGACGTGGGGGGCGCTTCCTGGAGGATCCGCACAGGGGATGTGGCGAGGAAGACCACTCCGGTTGCCATCATAGTTGCCAGGCTCCTTCCGCACAGTGTCCGACATCGCTTCCGATGCCATTTTCCGGTGTCATTTCCGGTGTCGTGATCCGATAAAGTGGCGCCGCGCGTTTCCCCCGGATGCGCCGCCAAGGCCCGCCTCGTGTCACCGGGCCCGGGAGAAGGGCCCCCGGTTCCGCCCCGAGGGAGGCCCCAGGAGCACCGCGTTGCCCAGGAGCCAGACCAGGACCAGGGCCACCACCAGGATCAACCCCAACTGACTGGAGAGGGCGAACCAGTCCGCCTGG
>WGCB01000074.1 GCA_015494005.1 Caldilineaceae bacterium | reverse complement strand
GATGAAAACAAGTCTGAAACCGACGCTGGGACGCCGTATCCTACGCGAGGCTATTCCAGTATGACCTGTCACTAGCTAAGCATCTACAATCACAGCCGCCCTCGTCCTGAAGCCAGGGCGAGGCGTTTTCGATCAGAGCACTCATCCACAAAAACCACGGGACAGCAACCGGAGGAGAGGCCGCATGGACGACGTTCTGGAGCGTTTGGAGCAGCTGAGGAAAGAGGCGGAGGAGGCCCTGGCTCAGGCCAGCACCCGGGAGGAGAGCGAGGCCTGGTACAGCCGCTACCTGGGCCGCAAGGGAGCCATCACCCAGGTGATGCGCACCCTGGGCAAGCTGCCGCCGGAGTTGCGTCCTGTGGTGGGACGGACGGCCAACCAGCTCAAGGCCCAGCTGGAGAGCCTGCTCAAGGAGCGGCAGGAGGCCATCGCCCAGGCCGAGATCGAGGCCGCCCTGAGCGCGGAGGGCGTGGACGTCACCCTGCCCGGCCGGCCCCAGAGTGTGGGCAAGCTGCACCCTACCACCGCCATCCTGCGGGAGATCTACCGCATCTTCGGCCAGATGGGCTTCCAGGTCTACGATGCCCCGGAGGTGGAGACGGACGAGTACAACTTCGAACTCCTGAACATCCCGGAAGGCCACCCGGCCCGGGACATGTGGGACACCTTCTACACCACCACGCCCGGGCTGATCCTGCGCACCCACACCAGCCCGGGACAGATCCACGCCATGCGGGAGTACGCGCCGGAGCCCATCCGGGTGATCCTGCCGGGCAAGTGCTACCGCCACGAGGACGTGACCGCCCGCTCGGAGATGATGTTCTACCAGGTGGAGGGGCTGGCCGTGGGAGAGCGGATCACCTTCAGCGACCTCAAGGGGGTGCTGGTCAGCTTCGCGGAGCAGATGTTCGGTGAGGGTCGCCGCCTACGCTTCCGCAAGAGCTACTTCCCCTTCACCGAGCCCAGCGTGGAGGTGGACGTGGACTGCGTCCTCTGCGGGGGGAAGGGCTGCCGAGTCTGCAAGTACACGGGCTGGCTGGAGATCCTGGGTGCGGGGATGGTGAACCCGGTGGTGCTGAAGAACGGCGGCTACGACCCAGCCCGCTACACCGGCTTCGCCTTCGGCATGGGGCCAGAGCGCATCGCCATGCTCAAATATGGCATCGACGACATCCGCTACTTCTACACCAACGACGTGCGCTTCCTGGAGCGGGTCGGCTGAGGCCGAGGCTCATGGACCTGCTGCGACGGGCGCATCCCCGGGCCGCCCTCCGGATCAACCCCTATCTGCTGCTCCTCTTCGGCCTGAGCCTCTTCGCGCTGACGCCCCTGCTCTCCCCGGGCTATTTCTACGACGCCCACGACGGCCGGCACAGCGTCTTCTACCTGCTGGAGTTCCACCAGGCCTTCCAGGACGGGGCCTGGTGGCCCCGATGGGGCATGGACCACGCCCAGGGTTACGGCTACCCGGTCTTCCTGCTCCAGGCGCCCCTGGCCTTCTACACCGGGGAGCTCTTCATCCTTCTGGGAGCCAGCGTCACCCTGGCCGCCAAGCTGACCTGGGTCACCGGCTTCCTGATCAGCGGCTGGGGCATGCACCGGCTGGTCACCTTCTGGCTGGCAGGGCAGGAGCCCCAGGGCCGGCAGCGGGCCACGGTCCAGCTGGCCGGGGTCGCAGCCGGCCTCCTCTACGTCTACGCGCCCTATCACCTGCTGGACATCTACGTGCGAGGGGCCTTGGCCGAGTTCTTCATGCTGAGCTGGTTCCCCTGGGTCTTCTGGGCCTTCGATCGGCTCATCCGGGACGGGGCCGCACCGGGCTGGCCAGGCCGCCTGGTCACTGCCACCCTCCTCTACGCCGCGGTGATCCTCACCCACACCTTCGCCCTCCTCTCCTTCACCCCCCTGCTCATGGGCTTCATCCTCTTTCGCCTGGGGCAGAAGTTCTGGCAAGAGGGTGGGCGAGGGCGCATCTCGGCCCTCCTGCAGTGGACCGGCCTGGCCGCGGCAGCCGGGGTGCTGACCCTGCTCCTGGCGGCCATCTTCATCCTGCCCCTGCTGGCGGAGGGCCCCCTCCTGGATCAGTCCCAGTGGACCCGGGACACCTACAACTTCCGGGGGCACTTTGTCTTCCTGGGCCAGTTCTTCGACCCCTTCTGGGGCTTCGGCTACTCGGACGACCCCACCGGCGCCAACGACGGCATGAGCTTCCAGGTGGGGGCCATGCTCCTCTTCCTGGGCATGGTGGGAGGCTATCTGCTCCTGCGCCGCCGTCTGCGGGAGCCGGTGGCCTGGTTCCTGCTCCTGAGCAGCGGGGCGGTCCTCTTCTCCATGACGCCCTGGGCTCGCCCCCTCTGGGAGGCCGTGACCATCCTCCAGGTGATCCAGTTCCCCTGGCGGCTGCTGGCCCTGGTCATCTTCCTGCTCAGCGGGCTGGGCGGCCTGGCTGTCTGGCACCTGCTGCCCCCCTTCCAGCCCCTGCGGGAACGGGAGGGCCTGCTCCTGGTGAGCCTCCTGGCGGTCTTCGCCAGCGTCCCCTACGTCCAGGCGGAGCTGCAGCCGGTGGAGGCCTGGCGGAACGACGCCCGCCTGCTCATGGACTTCGAGTGGGAGCACCCCACCATGATCGGCTACACCGGCCAGGTCAAGGAGCGCTTCACCGAGTCCCTCCTCACCGAGGACTACCGGGCCGAGGATTTCCCCGAGACAGGCTTCCTGGAGCGGCTGGCGGTCATCCAGGGGAAGGGGGAGGTGCTCTCCCAGACCAGCCGGGGAGCCAGCTTCCAGGGCCTGGTCCAGGCAGAGGAGCCGGTGGTCCTGCAGCTGCGGGCCTACCACTTCCCGGGCTGGCAGGTCACCGTGGACGGCGTGCCGGTGACGCCCCGGGTCTCGGACCCCCACGGGCTCATGGAGATCGACCTGCCCCCAGGCCAGCACCGGGTGGAGGTGCGCATGGGCGCCACGCCGGCCCGTCGCCTGGGGCTGACCATCTCCGGCTTCACCGCTCTCTTCCTCCTGGGGCTCTGGTTCTGGGGACGCTCCCGCCACTCCGCCTGACCGCCCCGCTTTCGGCCAAACCCGGGATCTATCCGCCTCGCACCCCGGCCAGCACCTGACGCCACTGCTCGTCCTGTTTCCCCGGCACGTAGGGCAGGTAGAGGGCCACCCGGTCCAGCAGGCCCTGGTAGCGCTCCCGGATGCGGGGGCCGATCTCCGCCCAGGTGCCCTCCACCGCAGACTCGGCCAGCATGGCATCGTCGATGAGGCCAGGCATCTCCGCCCAGCGCTGACGGGCCGCCAGCTTGCCCAGCTCCTCCCCCACGGCCTCCCAGCCATGCAGCTCCAGCACCGGCCGGTAGGAGGGGGTGGAAGCGTAGAAGCTCACCTGCTGGCGCACGTGCTCCCGCACCTGGGCCCGCTCCGCCTCCGTGTCCCCCACCACCGCGAAGATGCTGCTCACCAGGCTCACGTCCTCCAGGCTGCGCTGGGCCTGCTCCGCGCCGGCCTGGATCCAGGGGCGGATGCGCTCCTGGAGGTAGCGCCGGGTGTGGAAGGGGTGGACGTGGAAGCCGTCGCAGAGCTCCCCGGCCAGCTGGCAGAGCCGCCGGTTCACCCCGGCGATGTAGATGGGGATCTGCGGGTGCTCGATGGGGCCTGGGTCGAAGAAGGGGGACATGAGGGTCATCTTGTAGAACTCGCCCCGGAAGTTCAGGCGCTTCCGGTGCTGCCAGGCGTCCCAGATGTGGCGCAGGGCCAGGATGTACTCCCGCAGCCGAGCCGCGGGCTTGCTCCAGGGCATGGCGAAACGGCGCTCGATGTGGGCCTTCACCTGGGTGCCCAGGCCCAGGATGAACCGCCCCTGGGTGTAGCGGGCCAGGTCCCAGGCCAGGTAGGCGGTGTTCATGGGGCTGCGGGCGAAGGCCACCGCGATGGCCGTGCCCAACGCCATCTCCTGGGTGTGTTCGCCGGCCAGGACCAGCTGCAGGAAGGGGTCGTGGGTGGTCTCGCTGGCCCAGAGGCCGTCGAAGCCCAGGGACTCCGCTCCCCGGGCCGTGGCGATGATCTGGGACGGCGTGTCCGCGTGCAAGGCTGCGTCGAATTTCATGGGCAGGATCCTCGGTGCATGGAAAGGAGTTTCGGTTGATTCGCTGGTTCGTTGGTTGGATGATTGGATGATCGGCGGACTGGGTTCAGCCGGCCATCTCGCCGTCTGGGCGCCCGGCCACCTGCTCGGCCAGGCGCTGGGCTGCGCGGTGAGCCCGAGTCCGCACCCCGGCCAGATCCACGTTCAGGACCACGCCCTCGCAGACCAGCATCCTGCCCCCGGCCAGCACAGCCTGGACCCGGTGTCGGCTGCCGTAGCGCAGGAGCTGGGCGTACAGGTTCTCCACGGTGAGGGGGGTGGGCGGGTTGGTGTCGATGAGCAGCAGATCCGCCTGCCAGCCCGGCTCCAGCCGCCCCACTTTGGCCAGCCCCAGGAGCCGGGCGTTGCCCTCGGTGGCCAGGCGCCAGAGCTGGGCCGGGGTGATGGGGCGGGCCGGGTGGCCGGCGTTGTGGAGGAAGAAGGCGGCCCGCAGCACGTCGAAGAAATCCACGCTGACGCCGTCGCTGCCCAGCCCCACGGGCAGCCCTCGCCCCAGGAGCGCGGCCAGGTCCTCCCGAGCCTGGAAGCGGTCGTCGCTGAGGGG
>WGCB01000073.1 GCA_015494005.1 Caldilineaceae bacterium | reverse complement strand
GTCCTGGCCGGAGGAGAAGCCCCGTCCGCTGCCGGTGAGGACCACGCAGCGCACCTGGGGCTCCCGGGCGCAGCGCTTGAAGGCGTCGATGCACTCCCGGAGCATGGTGTCGTTGAAGGCGTTCAGGGTCTCGGGCCGGTTCAGGGTGATGGTGGCCACGCCGTCGGCCTGGTGGAAAAGGATGGTCTCGTAGCTCATGGGATCGTCCAGATGGTGGGCTCGTCCAGATAAACTCAAGTCGAATTGGAACCGGCAGTTTTGGAGGCGCTAGGCGGGTCCGTGACCCGCCGGATGCGCCATCCGGCGGGTGCCAGGACAACTTTCGCTTTCAAATTGACCGCAATTTGGCTTGGCCAATGGTCGATAGGCCAGGATTGTCGGCTCAGCCCTCGCTCTCCGAGCCCAGCAGGATGGTCATGAGCCCGGCCGCGAAGGAGTGGGCGTCCTGGCCCACTGCGGCCATCTCCGGGGAGCGCAGCGCGCTCTTGAAGGTCTCCTTGTCCGGGAAGAAGAGCTCGGCCATGAGGTAGAAGTTCTCCCCCTCCAGGCTGCGGCTGAAGCGGGTGACGGTGGCCTTCACCAGGCCGGGCACCTTCTCCACCAGGGGGATGTGCCGGGCGTAGGCCTCCTCGAAGGCCTCCACGTCCTCGGGTTGCCGGTACAGCACGACCATTTTCTCCACAGGATTCCCTCCTCGGGTGTGACAGATGGTTTCGATAGCACGCTCGGCGCAAGGAGTCGCGTGCAAGCGCTGCGTTCACCCCTTGCTCGATTCTCCCTGCTCCTGCTCCTGGGCCTGGTCTTGGGCCTGGTCCGCGGCCCAGACGAAAAACCCCTCCCCGGACTGTTTCCCCAGCTTCCCCGCCAGGACCAGGCGCCGGAGCAGGGGGCTGGGCCGGTAGCGATCCTCGCCCCACTCGGCCTGGAGCCCCTCCAGCACCGCCAGGACCGTGTCCAGCCCCAGGTGATCCGCCCAGGCCAGGGGGCCGTGGGGGTAGTTGGTGCCCAGGCGCATGGCCGTGTCCAGATCCTGGGCCGTGGCCACCCCCTCCAGGAGGGCGCTGGCCGCCTCGTTGATGATGCAGGCGATGACCCGCATGCGCACCAGCCCGGGCCCTTCCTGGACCAACACCGGGTCGTAGCCCACGCCTCGCCAGAAGCGTCGAGCCTGCTCCAGGGCCGGGGCGGCGGTCTGCAGGCCAGAGGCCAGCTCCACCAGGCCCGTCTCGCCCAGGGGCGGCACCACCCCGAAGCCCACCACCCGCTCCGGGGCCCGGCTCCAGGAGGCGGCCTCGGTCACGCTCACCGGCAGGGCCGAGACCAGGAGCAGGGTCTCCGGGGCTTGGTCCATGCCCTGGATGAAGCGCCGCTTGGCGGCCCGGTCCCCGTGGTGGACGTCCACGGCCAGATCCATCGAGGCGGGCAGCTCCGGCTCCTCGGCGGCCCAGGGGATCACCTGGTGGCCGGCTCGCCGGAAGAGGGCGGTGAGTTCGTCGGTGAAGGGCGGGTCTCCGCCCAGGAGCACGTTCATCCGGCACGCTCGCAGGGGGCTTGAACTACAAGGGCTTGAACTGCTCGAACGGCTGCTGGCAGGCGTTGCAGTAGTAGATGGCCCGGCACAGGGTGGAGCCGAAGCTGTTCTTCAGAGCGGTGTTGTAGGAGCCGCAGTAGGGGCAGGCCACCGGCTCCTCCAAGGCAATGTTCAGCTCGCCACCGTGGACAGGCGGCGGGGCCAGGCCGAACTTCCGCAGCTTCTCCCGGGCCTCCGGGCGGATCCAGTCGCTGGACCAGGCCGGCTCCAGCACCGTGCGCACCTCCACCTCCGCCGCGCCCAGGGCCAGGACCTTCTCCCGCAGGGCCTGCTGCATCACCGCCAGGGCCGGGCAGCCGGAGAAGGTGGGCGTCATGGTCACCGTGACCCGGTCCCCCTCCACCTGCACGTCCCGCACCACGCCCAGGTCCACCAAGGAGACCACGGGGATCTCCGGATCCATGACTTCCTTCAAGGCCTGCCAGACTTGCTCTTCCGTGAGTGTTTGGGTCATGAGCTTCGTGGTGAACGTGAGCGGCTGGAAAATGCCGGGACGTTGATCGGCGGATTTGTCGATTGGTTGGTTGAACTCAGGGCAGCCGATTCCAAATTCTCCACGCCCAATCCCCTGCCTCCTACCAGACCGCCTCGGGATCCGAGCGGGCCACCATCTGCATGTCCGCCAGGAGGTCGATGAGGGCCTCGGTGTGG
>WGCB01000072.1 GCA_015494005.1 Caldilineaceae bacterium | reverse complement strand
GGACTGGGGGATTGGGCGGCTGGAGGACTGGAGGGCTGGGGGTTCGCCTCGGTGGAATCTGCCAAATCCCCGGGGCCTGTGGACTTCTCCACGGGGAGGCCACTGGGCAGCTCTTGGGGGATCAGGTGGGCCAGGTCCTGGGCGGCCGGGTCGGTTAGGGCCTGGAGGAAGGCCACCAGGTCGGCCACGTCCTGGTCGTCCAGGGGCAGGCCCTGGGCCAGGAGGGGATCCGCCGTGTCCCCTTGCTTCTCCGGCTCGAAGGGGCGCAGGCTGCTGTAGAGGGACGGGGGGATGCCGTGCTGGCTGGGATCGTAGCCGGCTGCGCTCTCCCAGATGTTCGCGTGGTGGCGGACGGCGTCCTCCAAGGTGGCGAAGGCCCCATCGTGGAAATAGGGGGCGGTCAGGGCCACGTTGCGCAGGCTGGGGGTGCGGAAGCGGTAGCGGTCGCTCCACTGGAAGGTGACCCCGGCCCGGCCCCAGTCCTCCCGGCCGGTGTAGCCGTGGCCTTTGCCCGGCCCCAGCTGGGGCGCCAAGATGTTGTGGTAGCCGTTGTCCGTGAAGAGGTCCCCGCTGTGGCAGGCCGCACAGTTGACCCCCGGCTTCCTTGCGCCGAAGAAGAGGAGTGCGCCCCGCTTCTGCTGGGGGGTGAGGGCGTCCGCTTCCCCGGCCAGGTAGCGGTCCCAGGGGGCGTCGGTGAAGATGAGGGTGCGCTCGAAGGCGGCGATGGCCGCAGCCAGCCCCTCCAGGGTGATGGGGTCCCCGTCCGTGTCGCCGAAGGCCCGGGCGAAGGCCTCCCGGTACTCGGGGATGGCCCGCAGCCGGGCCAGCAGGGCCCGGCGGATGGTCTGGGGCGCCAGCTCGCCGAAGGTGGCCCCGGCCATCTCCAGGGTGCTGACGATGGGGAAGAGGGCCTGGATGGCCAAGGGGTCCGTGAGGCCCAGGCGGTTCACCTCCGCCTCCAGGGTGTGGACCGGGCCGCCGGGCTCCCGCTGCTCCACCCGGCCATCCCAGAACTGGGCCGGGGAGAGGGCCGCGTTGAGCACGGTCTGGGAGTTGCGGGGCACGAACCGGCCCAGGAAGGGATTGCCCACCCAGGCCTTGCCCTCCGCGTCCACCTCCGCGGTGAGGCGGCGCACCGGGCTGGCCTCGGGACCCAGGCCCAGGCGCTCCGCGAAGCGACGGTGGGGGCCCAGGCCCTCTCCACCGCTGCCGATGGGGAGCACCCGGCCGTCGGCCATGGCGAAATCTGGGTGGTGGCAGGTGGCGCAGGAGATGTTCTGGTCCCCGGAGAGGATGGGGTCGAAGAAGAGGTTGCGGCCCAGCTCCGTCAGAGGGCTCGGGGGCTCCCGCTCCTCCTGGCCCGGAAAGGGGCGCAGCCCGAGTCGAGCTGCCACCTCCTTCAGGGCTGCGTCCAGGTCGGTGTCCAGGTCAGCGCCCAGAGGACTGGGGAACTGTTGGTCGATGGGCTGGCTGGCGGGCTGGGCCAGGGAGGGATCCTCCGAGCGGTCCCCAGGGGATTGGGCATCGGAGGCCGCATCCCCGAAGGTCACCCGCAGGATGCGGCCGTGGAAGACCTGGCTGATGAAGAGGCTGTTCGTCTCCCAGTCCCAGAGCAGCGCGCCGGGAAAGTCCAGATCCGTGAGGATGGGCTCCAGGGTGCCGTCCGGGAGGAGGCGACTGAGCCGGCCGGTCTTGGGCCGGTAGCCAGAGCCGTCGAAGCAGTTGGAGCCCGGGGTGAAACGGGCAAACTCCAGGATCAGCAGCCCCCCGGGGGACTGGACCACGTCGATGGGCATGTTCAGGCCGTCCACCACCGTGCGCTGGTTGCGCTCCTCGTCGATGGCCACCAGCCGCCCGCCCCCTTCCGGGTAGGGGCAGCCCCCGGTCAATGTGACCAGGTACTCGACCTGGCCGTCCGGCCGGTCCACCCGGGTGATACCCGTGGGCACGGCCTCGATGGTGTCCCAGGGCTTGTCCGGGTTGGGCAGGTCCGCGAAGCGGTGGATGAAGACCGTGCGGCCGTCGGGCGTCTCCTTGGTCACGCCGTTCTCGCTGGCATCGGAGACTACCGGCACGCCCTCCGGGTCGTAGGTCATGTCGAAGGGGTTGACCAGCATGACCTGGTTCCAGGGCTCCATGGCCACGTCCAGATCCGCCGGGGTGACGGGGGTGTCAGGGATGGCCAGACCCTGCTCCTGCTGTTCCGGCGTCAGAGGAAGGACCCAGAGGTGGCCGGCGCCGAAGTTGCCCACATAGATGCGGCTGCCGTCCGGGGAGAGGCTGACCAGGGGCACCCCGGCCAGGTCGCCCGCGTCCCGGGTGCTGGGGAAGCCGCTGATGAGCCGCCCGGCCCGGCCGTCGGGCTTGATGAGGCTGACGCCGCCGCTGTCGTCCCGGCCGCCGGTCCCCTCCTCGGCCACCAGCAGGCTGCCGTCGGGCAGTTTGGCCATGCCGATGGGCCCCAGGAAGCCCTCCTGGAAGACGGTCACCTGGGGCTGATCCCAAGGGATGGGGG
>WGCB01000071.1 GCA_015494005.1 Caldilineaceae bacterium | reverse complement strand
GGACATCGCCCACACCGGCAGCGAGACGGTGAGCACCCAGGTCATGGGCGATCTGGTGGTCCAGGCATTGGCGTCTTGACGACGCAAGGGCGGGCGCCCCTGGAAGGCGCCCACCCAGGCCGCACCCGAAGGAAGGGAGCCATCCATTGACCGAGCTTCTGTCCACCGTGGACGCCCTCATGATCGACATCGACGGCGTCCTCACCATCGGAAACCAGGTGATACCGGGCGCGCGGGAGGCCATTGCGGCCTTGCGCGCCCGGGGAATTCCCCGACGTTTCGTCACCAACTCCACCATCACCAGCCGCCGGACCCTCCACGAACGGCTGGTGGCCTGGGGTTTCCCCATCGAGCTGGAGGAGCTCTTCACCGTGACCTACGCCGCGGCCAGCTACCTGCGCAGTCAGGGGGCCCGCTCCTACTTCCCCCTGCTCATGCCCGACGCCCAGCTGGAGTTCCAGGGGCTGGAGGTGGACGAGGAGCGGCCGGAGTTCCTCGTGGTGGGGGATCTGGGGGCCAGCTTCACCTTCACCCGGCTCAACAAGGCCTTCCGGGCCCTGCTCAACGGAGCCCAGTTCGTGGCCCTGCAGAAGAACCGCTACTGGCGCACGGAGGAGGGGCTCTTCCTGGATGCGGGGCCCTTCGTGGTGGCCCTGGAGTACGCGGCCGGGGTGGGGGCGGTGGTCATCGGCAAGCCCAATCCCGCCTACTTCCGCATGGTCCTGGAGGACCTGGGCCTGCCACCGGAGCGGGTGGCCATGGTGGGGGACGACATCGAGTCGGACATCCGGGGGGCCAAGCAGGTGGGGATGCAGGGCTGGCTGGTCAAGACCGGCAAGTTCCGCCGAGAGGATCTGGGGCGAGGCATCTGGCCGGACCGGGTCTTCGAGAGTTTCAGGGACATGGTCGAGCAATTGACCGGCCAATCGATTCAAGGCGTAAGGAGTAAGGAGTAACGAGTAAAGGGTTAAACCGTCCCAATATTCACATTTGCTTTTTACTCATTACTCCTTACTCATTTTTGATGATCCAACCGAGGTGCGACATGACGAACACCATCTATCTCTACGACACCACATTGCGAGACGGCACCCAGGGGGAGGGCGTCTCCTTCAGCGCGGAGGACAAACTGCGCATCGCCCGGCGCCTGGACGAGTTTGGCGTCCACTACATCGAGGGAGGCTGGCCCGGCTCCAACCCCAAGGACATGGAGTTTTTCCAGCGGGCCAAGGAGGAGCTGGACCTGAAGCAGGCCCGGATCGCAGCCTTCGGCTCCACCTGCCGGGTGGGCATGGATCCGGCCGAAGATCCCCAGGTGCAGCTCCTGCTCCAGGCGGAGACCCCGGTGGTCACCATCTTCGGCAAGAGCTGGGACCTGCATGTGCGGGACGTGTTGCGCACCAGCCTGGAGGAGAACCTGCGCATGATCCGGGAGACGGTGCGCTACCTCAAGAGCCAGGGGAAGGAGGTGATCTACGACGCGGAACACTTTTTCGACGGCTACCGGGCCAACCCGGAGTACGCCCTCTCCACCCTGAAGGCAGCCATCATCGGCGGCGCGGACAGCGTGGTCCTCTGCGACACCAACGGCGGCAGCCTGCCCTGGGAGATCGGCGAGATGGTGGACACGGTCCGGGAGCAGGTCCTGGGCCAGGGTGGGGAGAACGGCGTCGCTCCCCCTGCCGCCTCGGTGATCCTGGGCATCCACGCCCACAACGACAGCGACACCGGTGTGGCCAACACCCTGGAGGCGGTCCGCCACGGCTGCACCCACGTCCAGGGGACCATCAACGGCTACGGGGAGCGCTGCGGCAACGCCAACCTGGTGAGCATCATCGCCGACCTGCAGCTCAAGATGGCGTGCCAGGCCGTCTCGCCGGAACAGCTGCGCCAGCTCACGGAGCTGAGCCACTACGTGAGCGAGCTGGCCAACCTGAAGCCGGACAGCCACCAGCCCTTCGTGGGCCAGAGCGCCTTCGCCCACAAAGGGGGCACCCACGTGAACGCGGTGGTCAAGAACGTGATGACCTACCAGCACGTGGACCCGGCCCTGGTGGGCAACCAGACCCGGGTGCTGGTCAGCGAGCTGAGTGGCAAGGACAACATCGCGGTGAAGCGGGCGGAGTTCGGCATCGACGGCCTCTCCCGGGAGGAAGAGCGGGCCGTCCTGCGGCAGATCAAGGAGCTGGAGAATATGGGCTTCGCCTTCGAGAGCGCGGAGGCCAGCGTGGATCTGCTCCTGCGCCGCACCCGGCCCGACTACAAGCCGCCCTTCCAGCTCATCGACTACACCGCCACCGTGGAGCACCGCATGGGCCGGGGCATGTTCTCCGAGGCCACGGTGAAGGTCCGGGTGGGGGACCAGATCTTCCACGAGGTGGCCGAGGGCAACGGACCGGTCAACGCGCTGAACCGGGCCCTGCGCAAGGCCATCCAGCAGTTCTACCCCCGGCTGGCCAACGTGCATTTGAAGGACTACAAGGTGCGCATCCTGGACAGCGCCAGCGGCACCGCGGACAAGGTGCGGGTCCTCATCGACAGCGCGGACGGGGAGCGCACCTGGACCACCGTGGGGGCCAGCACCAACATCATCGAGGCCAGCTGGCGGGCCCTCTCCGACGCGGTGGAGTACTTCATCCTCACCGACGAGGAACGGCAGCGCCAACAGGCAGAGGAGGGGTCCCAGGAGCGGGAGCCCCTGGAGATGATCCAGCGCAACGAGGCACCGGCCTGAGAGCACAGCGGCCGGCAGATGCGCGCCTGCAGTTCACCCGCCCCGTTGCACCCGAGGCGCCTCCACCGTCCAGCAACCCAGTCACCCGATCACCCAATCACTCAATCACACCCAACTTTTCGAGGACAACCATGGGCACAATCACAACCAAGAACGGCCTGAACAAGTACAGCCGCCGGCTCACCCAGACCCGATCCCAGGTGGGCTCCCAGGCCATGCTCTACGGCATCGGCCTGACCGACGAGGACATGGAGAAGGCCCAGGTGGGCATCGTCAGCATGGGCTGGGAGGGCAACACCTGCAACATGCACCTGAACGACCTGGCCAAGGTGGTCAAGGACGGCGTGGAGGAAGCCGGGCTGGTGGGCCTCATCTTCCACACCATCGGCGTCAGCGACGGCATCTCCATGGGCACCGAGGGGATGAAGTACTCCCTGGTCTCCCGGGACGTCATCGCGGACTCCATCGAGATCGTCATGCGGGCCCAGTGGTACGACGCCAACATCGCCATCCCCGGCTGTGACAAGAACATGCCCGGCTCCATCATCGCCATGGCCCGGGTCAACCGGCCCAGCCTCATGGTCTACGGCGGCACCATCGAGGCCGGCTATCTGGACGGCAAGAAGCTGGACCTGGTCTCCGCCTTCGAGGCCTACGGCCAGTGGCTGGCCAAGGAGATCAGCGAGGACGAGCTCAAGGCCATCCTGAAGAACGCCTGCCCCACGGCAGGGGCCTGCGGCGGCATGTACACGGCCAACACCATGGCCGCCGCCATCGAGACCCTGGGCATGAGCCTGCCCTACAGCTCCTCCGCGCCGGCCACCCACGCGGAGAAGCGCCGGGAGGCCCGCCAGGCCGGGGAGGCCATCCGCCTGCTCCTGGAGCGGGACATCAAGCCCTCGGACATCATGACCCGGGAGGCGTTCGAGAACGCCATCGCCGTGGTCATCGCCCTGGGCGGCTCCACCAACGCGGTGCTCCACCTGCTGGCCATGGCCAAGGCCGTGGGCGTCCCCCTGACCATCGACGACTTCCAGGCCGTCTCCGACCGCACCCCCCTCCTGGCGGACCTGAAGCCCAGCGGCCAGTACGTGATGGAGGACCTGTGGCGGGTGGGCGGCGTGCCCGGCGTGCAGCGGCTCCTGCTCAAGGAGGGGCTGCTCCACGGGGACTGCCTGACCGTCACCGGCAAGACCCTGGCCGAGAACCTGGAGGAAGCCCGGGACCTGAGCCCGGACCAGCACATCGTCTGCCCCTTGAGCAAGCCCATCAAGCCCACCGGCCACTTGCAGATCCTCTACGGCAACCTGGCCGAGGAGGGCGCGGTGGCCAAGATCACCGGCAAGGAGGGCACCCGCTTCTCCGGCCCGGCCCGGGTCTACGACTCGGAGGAGGAGTGCCTGGCCGGCATCGAGCAGGGGGACGTGCAGGCCGGGGACGTGGTGGTGGTCCGCTACGAGGGGCCCAAGGGCGGGCCGGGCATGCGGGAGATGCTCTCGGTCACCTCGGCCATCATGGGCGCGGGGCTGGGCAAGAGCGTGGCCCTGATCACCGACGGCCGCTTCTCCGGCGGCACCCACGGCTTCGTGGTGGGC
>WGCB01000070.1 GCA_015494005.1 Caldilineaceae bacterium | reverse complement strand
TCAGGAACATGAGCATGATGGTCGGGAGACCGAAGGCCAGTACCAGAGGAATGGTGCGCACGTCCAGGGAGAAGGGGATGTGGGCAAAGAGGAGGACGATGGGCAGATGGGAAAGCACGTGAATGGCCCAGTTGAAGCTGGCCTTGTACCAGGATGGCCGCATCTTGAAATAGTGGGTCAGGGCGATGGCCCCGCTCACCACCACGATGCCGGGCACGCCCCCGATGATGGCCGCTGCGCACAGGGTGGAGACGGAAATGGAGACCGTGTTGTCGTCGTAGACGTTGACCTGGAGGATCTCGGCCAGCACCGCCAGGCCAGCCAGGAGAGCGATGGCCGCCGTGCTCTGCACCGGGTAGAGGTCCCACCCCCACAACGCGGTGGCCAGAGCACCCCCGGTCACCACCGCAATGTGGATCCAGAGCAGTATCCGCGCCCAGGGATGGGGTTCCGAGATCGCCGCATTCGGCTCTGCAGGGGGCGATTTTGACGGCGGGGCGGGCGACGGGGCCGGGACAGCCGTGGTCGCCTTGCCGTTGGTGGAGGGTGGCGTGGACGGCGATTCTGCGGACGGCGCCGCCGGGCTCACCGGTTCCGTGGCCGGGATCTCCGCTTCCTGCGCGGGGACAGGTTCGTCCTGTTGATTGGGGGTCAACGCCCATCGCACGGCCTTCTGGTTGGCATCGAAGGCCAGCTTGAGGGAGTGAGGCACCTGGGAAGCCAGCACCACCCGGTTCCGCCCCTGGTATTTGGCCTGGTAAAGGGCGATGTCCGCCTGGTGGATGAGGTCATCTGGCTCTGCGGCATCCTCAGGATAGCAGGCCACCCCCAGGCTGATGGTGGCGCGGATGGTGGTGTCCGCGTTGGGGGCATGGAAGACCGTGGTCTCCAGGGCCCGGCGCAGGCGCTCCGCCACGGCCTGGGCCACCGCCAGCTCTGTCTCGGGGAGGACGATGGCGAACTCCTCGCCGCCGAAACGGGCCGCAATGTCGAAGTTGCGCACGTGCTTGCGGATGACGTCGCTGACCCCCTTCAGCACCACATCGCCGGCCAGGTGACCGTAGCGGTTGTTGATGTCCCGGAGCAGATCCAGGTCGGCCATGATCAGGGCCAGGGGGCGGTCAAACCGCTCGGCCCGCTTGAACTCTTCCAGGAACTGCTTCTTGAAATAGGCCGCATTGGTCAACCCGGTCTTGGGATCGGTCTGCACCTCTTTCTTCAGCTGGGGCACCATCAGGGCCCGGTAGACCAGCACCAGGGGCGTCAAGCCGGGGAGCACCAGCCAGGGATTCAGATTCCACAGCTCCGCCAACACATACCCCATGACCAGCATGGTGAAGTCGGAGTAGAGGTTCTCCAATTCGAAGACCTGGGACTCCTGCCAGGAGACGCCTCGGGCCAGCACCAGCACCTGGCCGATGAGAGCATGGTTCACCAGCAGGTACACGATGGCAGCCAGGATACCGGAAATGATCAGGTGGGGCAGGGTGGGGGTGGGCATCACGGTGCCCAGGGCATAGTAGGTCACCTGGGCGCTGATGCCAGCGATCACATGGATGGCGATGTTGAAGGGCTGAATGTACCAATCTCGCAGGTATTTGCTGTTGGTCAGGCGCTTGTGGATCCACTCCAGGAGATGGGGGATCAGGATGAGCAGCACGAAGAGGAAGGGTGGCAGGACCATCACCCCGAAAAAGAAGAAGACGGTGTGGGGGTAGTAGGACTGGTTCCCGAACTCAGCCTCCAGGAACTGGGCCACGGTCGCCAGGATCAGCACCACGGCGAAGACCCGCCACTGCTCGCTGGGGATGGGCGCCTTTGGGAGGGACAGCCATGTCAGCACGCCAGCTAGGGTCAAGGTAGCCCAGATGTACATCCAGGATCGACGAGACATGATAGTGAGTACCTCCATCCGAGGCCGACCAGGCCCCTCTCGCTCCGGCCGGGTCAGCCGGAAGCCGTACGCCGGTGGCTTTGACCGAAACCGCTTCGGTCGATTGTGTCTGGTAAAAGGAATATCACTTTCTGCCCTAGAGTGCTATCCACTATATCCACCATTCCGCGTAGGGGAGCTGGCGGAAATCCTGAAGCCCCGGGTAGCCAGGGCGCTCCAGCGCTGTTTTGGGACGGGTGATCGGCCGAGGATAAGCGCATCCGATGGGGAACGAGCAGACTCATTCCCCATCGGACACAGGGTGGATCAGATGTCGATGCTTGTGCTAGCGGTGTGCAGCCTGCGGTGGAACGTCAGTTGCTCCAGTTGACACTGTTCCAGTTAACGGAATTCCAGTTCACACTGTTCCAGTTCACGGAGTTCCAGTTGACACTGTTCCAGTTCACGGAATTCCAGTTCACACTGCCCCAGGTGACCGGATCGCTGCCCGTCCAGAGGAGCTGGCTGGCCTGGAGCCCCACGTTGTTGCTGCCCAGGATCGTCATGTTCTGGACGGCCGCATAGATGTCCAGGTAGCCAGCCCCGGCCTTGGCCGCATCATACCCGGGCCAGTTGGCGTTTGCCGTGGCCATGAGCCGGTACTTCACCTGGTCCGGCGTTAGGTTGGGCTCCGACTCCAGGAGGAGGGCCACCGCACCGGCCGCCACCGCCGAGGCCATGGACGTGCCGGACATGCGGAAGTAGGAGCTGCCGTCCAGGCCATCCAGCTTGTGGTCCGGATGTTCCAGGGCCAGGTTGCTGTCGTCGCCAGCCAGCAGGCTGATGATGTCCGCACCCGGGACCACCAGGTCCGGCTTGCTGAAACCATCGGTGGTGGTGCCGTAGGCCGAGAAGCTGGCCACGACATCGTCCATGATGTCCAGTGTGTCCTGGGTGTCCACCGCACCCACGGCGATGAGGAAAGGATCGTTGGCCGGCGGGTAGACCACGCCGCTGTCACTGGAGCCGTTGTTCCCGGCAGAGACCACCACCACGATGCCGTTGAACCAGAGGATCTCCAGGGCAGCATTCAGCGGGCTGTTGTGGTAGGACTCGGCCACCGTGCTGTTCAGGGAGAGGTTGGCCACCCGGATGTTGTACACATCTTTGTTGTCGTAGATCCACTGCAGGCCGGCCACCACGTCCGATGTGCTGCCCACACCCCAGTCGTCGGTCACCTTCACGTCCACCAGCTTGGCCTTGGGCGCGATGCCCAGGTATTTGCCAGCGGAGCGGCTGCCGTTGCCGGCGATGGTGCCAGCCACGTGGCTGCCGTGGCCATAGTAGTCGTCGACAGAACCGTGGTTCCCGGTGAAGTTCACCTGGGCCAGGATGCGGGAGTTGCCTGCCTCGTCCAGCAGGTCGTCGTGGAGGGCGATGCCGCTGTCCACCACAGCCACGGTGACGCCTTCGCCTTGAAGGTGCATGCCGCCGTTCCAGGCCTTGTCCGCGCCGATGGCAGGGGCCATCTCGTCGGCCAGGTTGGTCGGGTCCACACAGTCGGGGCAGCGAGAGCTTTGGACCGGCCCGATGCTGCTGCTTCCCTGGTAGGTGACGCTGGGATCCAGGGTCAGCCAGAGCTTGTCGATGACCGTGCCGTCCTCCCGCATCCACACGTTGATGGTGTAGACGCCGGGGTCAGGGATCTGGACGGTCTGAGAGTGATCGGTGTCATCCTTGGTCCAGGCGAAGTAACTCTTGAAACCTTCCAGCCCCCAGTAGCCGGTAGTGGCCACCTGGCCGTTGAGCCCGATCAGAACCGAATCGTCACTGTTGTCTCCGTCCGGCTTCAGCCCTCGCAGATAGACGGTGTAGGTGCCCGGCGTGGTGAAGTTCACCTTGTAGTCCAGCCGGGGCCCGGTGGGGTTCAACTGGGTGTTGGTCCCGCTGTTTGGCAGGGCCTGGAGGGCGGATACACCGCTGTACCCGTTGAAGCCTGTGACAGGCTGCCAGGTGTGGCCTTGGCTGCCAGGGGCCATGGCGTGGTAGTTCTCCAGCTCGATGACCACCTGGCCGTTCTGCTCCTGGAAGGGCGCGTCCTGGGGGGCTGGGATGCCGTTCTGGGAGGCGCTGATCTGGAGATCGTCCACCAGGAAGGCTTCATCTGTCCAGCCATATTTATTGGAGATCCGGAAGCGCACCACGGTGTTGTCGGAGACGAACTGAGAGATGTCGTAGGTACGCAGGCCGGACGTGGCGCCAGCAGTACCGACGAAGGTCTCCAGGACCGTGTAGGTGGCGCCCCCGTCCGCGGAGATCTCCACCACAGCGGCATCGTCCTGGTCCACGCCGTTGGTGGTGCGGAAGTGGAAGGCCAGGACCGCACTGGTGGCGCCGGAGAGGTTCACCGCCCGGGCCGCGCTGGGCTGCCCGCCCGTATCCGGATAGTCGTCCAGCCGCAGCTCACCGCCCACGATCTGCACCTGGCCGGCGGATGGCCCCTGGCCGCCGGATTCGGGATCGTCTTCCACCCAGGGGCTGGCCCAGACACCGCTGCCGTCGTTGTTGTCCCAGGCGGCGCTGTCGAAGTTGTCCCGCACGCTGATGGCCGTGCCCACCCGCTGGGCCGGATCGAAGTTGACCGTCTTCTCATCGGCCGTGTTGGAGAAGGCGCCTACAGCCACAGGAGCCCCCCAGTCGATGCCGTCCGGGCTGACGTAGAACTCGTAGTTGGTCACCCGGCCATCGTCGATCCAGTCCTCGTCGACCGATCCGGCTGGGTACTGGGGTGGCAGGTAACGGAAACCACTCAAGGTGTAGTAGTCACCCAGATCCACCACCAGCTCATGGGGCGGGTCGATGTCGTTGTAGTACCACTCAGTGATCCAGTAGCTGAAAGGATCATCGTCAAAGATGTTCTCGGCCCAGCCGTCCTCGCCCACGGTCTCCTCGCTGTCCACATGGACGATGGACCAGTTGGCTCGGGGGATGGGGTTGCCGTTGCCGTCCAACAGGTTCAGCTCGGCCATGGACGTCCAGGGATCGCCGTTCACCTCGGACTTGCCCACGAAGCGCACGTAGCGGTAGGTATTGGTCGCCGTCTCCACCTCGAAGGGGCCGCCCGGCTGGCCGCCGGAGGCGCTGCCGTTGGCCACCATGGGCAGCATCACCTGGTAGGGGTAGCTGACCGCTGCCCCCGGCACGTACTCCACCTGAACGTAATCGATGTAGAAACGCTCACGGCCGCTCCATGTGGCAGAGCTGAGGAAACGGATCTGGGTCTCTTTGGAGATGTAGGGGGTGATGTCGAAGTAGGCGAACTGCAGCTCCGGATCCGTGGCCGGGCCGGTGAAACGGGCCAGCTCCGTCCAGGTGGCGCCGCCGTCCCCGGAGATCTCCAGACGCAGGGCATCCCTGGCGTCCTCGAAGCCCTTGCGCCGGTAGGCCAGGCTGAGGATGGCGCTCTGGGCTCGGGACAGGTCCAGGCTGGACTGGAGGCCTCGGTCCGCTCCCTGGATGCGCACGCCCTGGTAGAGGCCGCCCAGGAAGCTGGCGAAGCTGACATCCCCGATGTCGAAGCCATCCGTCTCGCCCACCTCGGCCCAGTCGTTCCAGTTGACAGCCCGCTTGCTGGCATCGAAATCCGCCCGCAGGACCACGGTGCCATCCTCCACCGCGCTGACCTGCACCACCGGCGCGTCCAGGCTGATCCAGCGCACGCCAGGGCGGGCTGCCAGCTCGGGCACAGCGCTGGCCGGGAGCTCCACCACCGCCGCGTTGATGATGCTCAGATCTCGGAGCACCACGCCGCCCAGCCAGTCCACGTCACCGGCCAGCTCGTCCAAGGAGCCGGTCATCTGCACGATGATGCGGATGGGCAGGCTCGGCTCCTCCTCGGCCAGCCGCAGGAGCTGGGGCTGGATGGGGAGCGGCCCTATGGGGCTGGCGGCCGCCACCAGCACCGAAGGCAGCAGCAACGCCAGGACTAAGAGGGTCGCAAAAAAGCGTTGAATGGGTGTGTGAGCGGTGTTGTTCATCGGTGGTACCCTTTGTCTAGTTCTTGGCCGGGAGAGGTCGATTCGCAGCTCAGTCTCCCCAGTAGTCGCTGTTCCAGTCCACGCTGTTCCAGTTGACCGAATTCCAGTTCACGCTGTTCCAATTCACGGAGTTCCAGTTGACGCTGTTCCAGTTCACACTCTCCCAGGTAACCGGATCGTCACCGGACCAGAGGAGCTGGCTGGCCTGGATGCCCGTGTTAGCCGATTCTGTGGTCGTCCCATGCACGGCGGCGTAGATGTCCAGGTAGCCAGCGCCCGCCTTGGCCGGGTCGTAGCCGGGCCAGTCGCTGTTGGCCGTGGCCATGAGCCGGTACTTGACCTGGTCCGGCGTCAGGTTGGGCTCCGATTCCAGGAGGAGGGCCACTGCGCCGGCCACCATGGGCGCGGACATGGAGGTGCCGGACATGCGGAACAGGGCCTTGTCCACCCGGTTGGACGGGTGTTCCTTGCCCATGGTGAGCTTGTTGTTCCCGGGCAGCTCGGCCACAATGTTTCGCCCCGGTGCCACGATCTCCGGCTTCACGGTGCCGGCTTCCGTCACCCCGTAGGCCGAGAAACTGGCCATCACGTCATCGTCCATGCTCAGGGTGCCCCGATCGTCCGTGGCCCCCACAGTGATGACGAAGGGGTCGTTGGCCGGCGGATAGAGGGTGGCATCCCCGTTGTTCCCGGCAGAGGCCACCACCACGATGCCGTTGAACCAGAGGATCTCCACCGCGGCGTCCAAGGGGCTGGTGTGGTAGGACTGGGGCACCGCCGCGTTGAGGGAGAGGTTCACCACCCGAATGTTGTACTTGTCCTTGTGCTCCAGGGCCCACTGCAGGGCCTCGATGACCGTCGATTCGGTGGCCATGCCCTGGTCGTCGCTCACCCGCAGGTTGAGCAGATAGCTCTGGGGCGCCACACCCAGGTATTTTCCGCCCAGGTGCTTGCCATCGCTGGCCAGGATGGCGGCCACGAAAGTGCCATGACCGTAGCGATCCTTCGAGTCATGGTACCCTTCGTTGAAGTTGATGTTCCGAAATCGACGCTTGGCCAGGCTCTTGTGCCTGCCGATGCCGCTGTCCACCACGGCCACGGTGACATCCTGTCCCTGAAGGTAGGCCGGCGCTTCGTTCCACACGTCCGTGGCCCGGATGACCTGGGGATAGATGTTGACCAGCTTGGACGTGTCCACGAACCCTTTGGGCGGCTTCTCTTTCTTGGCAGGCGGAATACTGTCCACGCCCGGCGCGCTGGTGACCCGCAGACCCACCGCGTCGTAGAAGAGCACATCGCTGTTCTTGAATTTCTTGTGGTCCAGGACGATCTCGATGCCATCCTCGAAGTCAGCCCAGGACCACTTTCGCTTCTTGGTCACGTTCACAGCAACCAGCCCTGCCCGGTTTGGCCCGATCCGGCTGTCGAAGTCGTCCTCTTTGACAGTGACAGGCTTCCCTTTTCGCCCACCGACCACCAGGTACAGCTTGAGATCCTCGTCCAGCTCGTCCTGAGCATAGACGT
>WGCB01000069.1 GCA_015494005.1 Caldilineaceae bacterium | reverse complement strand
GGTGGGGCAGGGGGTCCAGTCGAAGTTGTGCTGGTAGGCGTTGAGGCCGGGCTGGGCCCGTCCATCACCGGGCAGGCCGCTGGCCGCCGCGCCCAGGGAGGCGGGCCAGCTCACATTGGGCAGGTCCGCGGTCATCACCGGCGGGGTGTAGAGGGAGTAGGTCCCGTCGTAGGCCCGGAAGCCGGCCCAGGTGATGTCGTCCGCCGAGGTGATGGTTCCGGAGAGCGCACCGTCGGCCAGGATGTTCAGCTCGGGGAAGGTGCCGCTGAAGCTGTTGGTGACCGCGGTGTCTGTCCCCTTCTTGTAGACGAAGTCCAGGCTGCCGCTGCCCAGTTTCCCGTAGGTCAACCGGCCGTTCTCGAAGCCGAAGTTGCGGTTGTTGCTCTGGATCTGGAAGCCGAAGGGGAAGGCAGCGGTGTAGGTGAGGCCGATGACGCTGTTCCAGTGGCCGTTCAGCCCATTGGCCACGGTATAGCTGGCCGGTTCCGTGCTGCTGGCCAGCCGCTTCAGGAAGTAGTCGTTGCGGTAGTCCAGGGTGGTCAGGCTGATGCCCCCGACGAACCGGTCCCGGTAGAGGGTGCAGGTGGCGCCGAACTGGACACCCGTCTCGGTGATGGTGAAGTCCTCCTTGGGCACCACCGCCAGGGGCCAGTCCCGCACGCCGAAGGGGAAGGCGATGTTCTCTTTGGGGGTGAGGCAGGTCTGGTTCACGGCCACGGTGTGGCTGAAGCGCAGGCTGGTGTCGTTGAGGGGCACCCCCTGCTTGTTCACCGCCACCGGATAGCCAGGACCGCCGTTCTGTAGCTGGTAGACGGTGAAGTCCGGGCCGAAGTCCTGGATGTGGATGGTGCCGGTGGCGCCGTTCTCATCCAGCTCCATCTCCTTGACCGAGTAGCGGATGCGGGCGGGGTAGTCCACCACCATGGTGCCCAGGAGCACCGTGGCGTTGCCGCTCACAGAGAGGACCGTGCCGTCCGCGGCCGCGTTCACGCCGGAGAACTCCACCTTCACCAGGACGTTCTGTCCGAAACCTGGTTGCAGTTCGATGCGGCCTGTCCCGGCCAGGTTGGTCAAGGCGGTGTTGGTGTAGTTGCTCACATCCACGTTGAAGGCGCCGAACTTGAGGGTGTCCGGGACGTTAGGGTCGCTGGGGCTGCTGATCACGCCCGGCGTGTGGGGCACGCTGTCCAGGGGATTGGCCGGGATGTTGGCCTGGACCACGTTGGACTTCCCGGTGATCTCGCCCCGGGCCGTGCTGGGGTCGATGTTCGTCCCGTCGAAGCTGCCGGCGGAAATGCGCACCAGCTGGTAGTAGGCCGTGTCCCCCGGGTGGACGTCGATGTCACGAAAATTGCCGGTGATGCCGATGATGGGGCTGACAGGCGTGAAGCCGTCCACGCCGTTGCGGCTGCGGAAGACGATGTAGCAACACTTCTGGTTACCGTTGGTGGCCACAGGATCGTGGATGGCGATGTCCACACCGGTGCTGTCTGGAGGCCCGCCGAACCAGTTCACCTCGATGGTGAAGTCGGACTGGTAGCGCTGGGAGGGCTCGTCCAGGTTCACGTAGCGGGCCGGGTAGGGCGCGGAGGCCTCCCGGTTGCCGGCCACGTCCACCGCCTCCACCGCGTACCAGAAGACGCCGTTGCCTTGGAGATCCGGGCTGTTGTCGATGAAGTCGAAGGTGCGGTCCGCCTCGGGCTGGCCGTTCACCGGGACCTCGCCGATGGCCGTCATGGCCGCCACACCAGCGGGTCGATCCTCGCCCTTGGCCCGGTAGACCACGAACTTCTCCAGGTTCTGCTCCCCGGCGGTGGTCCAGCGCACCTTGCCCTTGAAGTTTCTGTTGATGCGGGCCTCCAGGATGGCCGGCGCGATGAGCTGCTGGGCCACGCCCGGGCTCAGGACCCGGGTGAGGGTGAAGCTGGAGGCCTCGCCCAGGTTGCCCGCCTCATCCATGCCCCGCACCTCGTACCAGACCTCGGTCTCCCGCAGGGGCGCGTAGTCGTCGCTCCAGGAGATCCAGTCGAAGCTCGCTCCGGGCTCCAGGTCCACCTGATCCACCAGCACGGCCACGCCGTCCGGGGCGAACTTCCGGTAGATCTCCACCACCTCCACATCGTTGTCGTTGGGGAAGCAGATGTCCCGGGGATTCCCCTGGGGGTCCACCGTGCAGATGGCGGGCGCGCCCGGCGGGTAGATGTCATCGATCTTGCTCACCTGGGGCGTGCTGGGCCGGCTCCTGTTTCCGGCCCGGTCCACCGCCACCACCCGGTACCAGTAGTCCGCGTGCTCCTCCCGACCGTTGTCGCTGAGGATCATCTCGTCGCTGCACTCGTCCGGCGTGCTGGTGGTCACCAGTTCCCACTCGTCCGGCCAGATGGCCAAGGCGGTCTTGGCCCGGTAGAGCTCGAAACGCTGCCAGTCCTCGTTGCCGTCCACTGCCGGGTCGAAGCTGTAGACCACCCGCACGTCCGCGGGGTTGCCCTTGCCGTTGTGGGTGACCTCCACTCGGAGCAGGTCCGGCGCGCCGGGGGGCCGGTAGTCCGGAGGCTGGAGGCAGGTCTGGGGCGAGAGGGCGCCGTCCTGTTGCAGCAGGTCCAGGGAGGTCACCGTGTAGCAGTACTCCTTGGAGGTGTCCAGGTCGAAGTCGGCCCACTGGTACTCGAATTCGTGGGCCTCCATGCCGAAGGCCAGGCGGCCGCCGCTCACGTCCTCGGTGGCCATGGCCTCCGCGGGCAGGGGCTGGGGGAAGATGGGGTACTCGTTGACCCGCTCCCAGCCGCCGCAGTTGACCGGGCCCGGGTCACAGGAGCGGCGGTAGACGTTGAAGCCGTTGTGCCAGACCGGGTCCGTCTCGGGCAGGCCCAGGTCCGTCTCCCAGGAGAGGAAGATGTTGGCGTGGGCTTCCCGCACGGCCCGATCCCGCACGGCCGTGTTGACCGTGCCGCTGATCTCGGTGGTCAGGTTGGCCTCGATGGCCGGGGCCGCGTCGAAGGCGGTGACCCCACCGGGATTGGGCAGCCGGGTGGGCTGGGAGGTGTCGATCTCCACCGGGCCCAGGAGGATCTCGTCGGGCTGGCCGGCCCGCACCCGGATCCAGTAGCGGTAGACGCCCGTGCCGCTGAAGTCTGTGTCCATGGAGCCCAGGCCGAAGACCTGGGCCACGCCCGGGTCCCGGCTGGCCAGCCAGGTGACCAGCATGGGGTTATCCCCGGCCTGGACGTGGGCGTGCACATCGGCGATGGAGGCCAGGGGGATGGGGTTGTCGTCCGCGTCCCGCTCGTAGCCGTTGCGCAGGGTCTCCCAGTGCTCGCCCAGGAGGGGCAGGGCCGTGGCGTCGTCGGTGATGGGGGAGACGGTGGCCACGACGCCCGCGCTGCCCACCCCAGCACTGGGCGCGCCGGCCGGGGCTGGCTCCCGCAGGACCTCCACAGGCGTGGCGTAGAGGTCCACCGTGTCGGTGAAGGTCCAGCGCAGGAAGACGTTGCCGGCCGGGTCCACCGCGTAGCCGAAGCGGCCCTCATCGGTGGCGGCCCGGGCCAACCCGGCTCGCCTGGACCTGAACGGCGACGGCACGGTGGATCGGGCGGACCTGCAGGAAGCCCGGCGACGCTGGCGAGGAGCCACCCGGGCCGCCACCGATGAGGGCCGCTTCGGCTACGCGGTGGACCCGGCCGGCAACGTCTTCCTGCGCTGGACCTTCACCGACACGGTGGACCTCTACGCCACGCC
>WGCB01000068.1 GCA_015494005.1 Caldilineaceae bacterium | reverse complement strand
GCCCACCCCTCCGCCAGCGGGGACGGTCTCCCCTCTGCCCACGCCCACCGGCGCCAGCCCGTAGGAACGGCGGCCCAGCCTGCCGTCACCCCGTGCAAGTCGCCAATGCAGGTCACCAATGCAAATCACCAATGCAAAAGGTCACCCACTCGAGGGATCGGTGGGTGACCTCTTTTTCTTGGATGCAACGGGGAAGGCCGGGGTTACCGACCTGTCCCCTGGGATCGACACGCAAGGCCGCGCTCTTGTTCACCTAGCCGGGGCTAGGAGGGACGTACCAACGACACCCCCATCATGAGCCCGAGGATGAAGGCGACGAGCGCGAAGATCAACGCTGTCTGAGGATCCATCCTTGCTCCTTTCTGTGAGTGATTCCCCCCAATCACACAAAATCCACAGCGGTCGGATGCGATGTCACAGTGGTGGGGCGAGGGCCGCCCTGCCCCACCGTCTGCCCCGTAGCCCAGGGCCTGGTCAGCCAGCCATCGCCCACATGCGGGCCAGGATCAGGAGCAGCAGAGCGATGGTGACGAAGATGGCGCAGAGAACGATCCCCAGTGCGTAGTCCTCCTGATCTCGCCAGCTTTGGCAGTGGCCGATCCAGCGGGCCACCAGCATGCTGGATGCGATGCCGAAGGCCACGACGAGGCTGACCATGGCCAGGGCAACGGCTAAAACGGACAACATGTTCCCCCCTTTCTGGCTGCTGAGGAGGCAGCCAACCCTTCAGAAACAGACGCTCCACCGGTGAGGCAAGAAAGGGTGCGGGGTCAGGGTGATACGGCGGTGACGGCTGCTCCGCGCCCCCTCTTGGGAGAAAGCGCTCGGGAAGATGGGTTTCGGGAGCAGACAGGACGCTGGATAGCGCCGGAAACCGGGCCTGGAGTCAGAGAGTCCGCGGATCACCGCGCAGGGATACGATCCAAGCGGGTCAAAACGCCGCTTGGGCTCCGAGGCTCATCCGGTTGCGAGGCACCGGACGATGGGCGCGGTTTTCAACAGGGCTGTCGAGATGGCGTAGCCGCCACGGTTCAACGTCAGGGGAAGAGCGGTCGTCCCAGGGCCCGAAAGGCCGTTCAGGGGGAGGATGCAGAGAGAAGGCGGTGAAGTGAGTGACGAGGAGTGGTCAGCAACGAGAGCGTGGACGAGAACATCTGCACCTCTTCAAGGCTCTTCGCGCCTGCCCGCCCCGATCAGACCATCCAGGACAGACAAGGTGACTTCCTGAAGCAGACGAGGAATGGCGATGGGCCAAGGCATCTGAATTCCTCCTTCGCAGATATGTCCGCAGCGAATTCGTTGCGGAGAGTTGTGGCCGAGGAGCGTAGCAAAGTAGTCGGTGATGCGTCCGGGGGAAGTTGAAAAAATGCTTGAAACAAACGTGAAAATAGGGTAGAATAGACACAACAAACACATAATTCTTCTTTGTTCACAAGGATATCAAAGTTTTTTCATAAAGTCAACAATTTGCACAAAATTTTAAGGTACCTCTGTGTGTTTTGTCATGGGCTCAGCCTGGGAGCCCTGGCGCTTTTTCTGACTACTCCTCCACGAGTTCCCAGTTTCCACTCCGACCAGTTGCACGCCATTGAATGCCTCTCTCACACCCAAAGCGTGCTTCCGTGATCCAAAGTTTTCTGTGATCCCAATTCGTCAACACGAACGGCTCCCCTCGTGTTCTCTCCCGCATCCTGAAAGGCGCGTACCGTGGACGATTGGCAGGGCGATCCCCTTTTCCTGCAAGCCCAGAGGTTGGTGCATCCTCTGGTGGCGGGTCGGGCCATCTGTGCGGACCAGGCGGGCACCTGCCGAGAGCGCTACCACCACGGCCTGGAGGTGGCCCGGCTGCTGGCCCACTGGGGCGCGCCTCCCGAGCTGGTGGCGGCTGGGCTGTTGCATACGTTCCTCTGGAAGGAGCTGCTCACGCAAGCTCAAGTGGCCGAGGCTTGTGGCCAGGACGTGGCCACCCTGTGCAAGAACTACCAGCGCATCCTTCAAGAAAAGCCCCTGAACCGTCGCCTGGGAACGCCCCAGGTGCATCGGCGCATCCGTTTCTACGTGGCCGCCTACCGGGATCCCCGCCTGGCTCTCCTGGGCGTGGCGGACATCTGGGAACGTTTCCAGCATGCCCGGAAAAGCGAGGGCGCTGCACGGCGAGCCTTTGCCCAGGAAGCCGACGAGTGCTACGTGCCCCTGCTGGAGATGCTGGGCATGCGCGCCCTCCAGGACGAGCTAGCCAACTGGGCCCTGGAGCATGGCCGGGAGCGCAAGGCGTACCAGAGACTCCAACGCCTGCTGGCCAACGAACGGGCCCTCAATGCCCAGGCCTTCGACGAGGTGAAAACGCGTCTGCCTGAAGTCCTGGTGGAGGCAAATCCGCCCATCTGGCAGCCCCACGCACCCGGCCGGATCTACGATGCCCGCTACATGGAGCGGGCCCACCCCGAGGTCTTCGAAACCATCCCCATCAAGCTGATCGTACCCGAGGAGAAACGCTGCTACGATGCCCTCCGCGCCATCCATGAGCTCTGGCGCCCCCTGGAAGGCCGGGTGGTGGACACCATCAACAACTGCAAGCTCAACGGCTACCGGGCCCTGGAGACCACGGTGGAGATTCCCCCGAAGCACCTTGGGCGCCGCCGTCTCCTGCATTTCACCATCGTCACCCCGGAGATGGACGAGGTCAACCAGTGGGGGGTAGCGGCCGCGCTGAGACGGGACCTCCCCGAGGGGGCGTTGAAGAACGCCTGGTGGAACCGCAGGGACGAAGCCAACCAGCACATCCACGCCGCGGAGGCCGGCTCCCAGCCCGAGATCCTCTACGTCTTCAGCCCCCAGGGGGAGCTCTTCCGGTTTCCCCGAGGCTGCACGGTGGTGGATTACGCCTACCAGGTGCACAGCGACCTGGCCGACCAGTGCCGCACCTTCTGGCTCAACGGTGTGCCGGTGGAACCGGTCACGCAACTGCACCACCGGGATCTGGTCTGGATCGAGCACGATCCGCGAGCCCCAGGCCCCACCCAGACCTGGTTCAACGCTGCCCGCACCAGCCGGGCCCGCCAGCGGATCCGACGCTTCCTCCGCCGGCAGGGCCACAGCCTCCAGGAAGGCCGCCACATCCTGGAGCGCCGACGCGAGAAGCTGGAGGAGCACTATGGCTTCCGCCTGCCGGATCAAGAGGTCGAGCGGGCGCTACAAGCGGCCCTCCAGCGGCTCAACCTGGATCGGGTGGAAACCCTGCTGCGGAAGATCGCAGACGGCCATCTCTCCGTGGACAAATTCCTGCATCCCCTCTTCACCCGAGAGATTGTCCGCCAGATCCTGCTGCCCCAGGAGCTAGGCCTGCACGAGCACCAGGTGCGCCTGGCCCAGTGTTGCCGGCCCCGCCCAGGGGACGATGTCCGGGGGCGGGTGCGCCGGCGGGAGGGCCGGGCTGTGGGCTTGACCGTGCATCACAAAGACTGCAAGCATGCTAAAAGTAAGAGCGCGGAAAAGGTGTCACTGGAGTGGCGCCTGGTCCCACTGCAGCGCAGCGTGGACCGGCTGGTGGTCCAGGCCATGGACCGGGACGGCATCCTGGGAGACGTGTTGCAAAGCGTCTACGCGCGCAGCCCCAACCTGAAACTCCACGAGGTGCGGGCCGTGGCTCGCCATGGCCGAGCCCGCCTGGAGTTGACCGTGGAAGCCAGGGGCGATCACCTGCTGGACGACCTGGTGGCCGAGCTGGAGGTGCTCCCAGGCCATCAGGTGGACAGGGTGCGGCGCATGGGGCTGCTTCCGTCCGAGCGGGCGGCCCTGGCCCTGCCCATCAGCACCTTCACAAACCCCTACAACCGGCTCCCGGTAGAGGACCCGGACCTTTTCTACGGCCGGGAGCAAGAGCTGCGCCAGATCCACGAGTGGCTCCTGAGCGGCCAGGAGATGATCGGCATCCGGGGGCAGAAGCGGGTGGGCAAGACATCCCTGCTGCTCCAGCTGAAGCGCCAGTACAGCCAGGACGAGATGGACGAGCATCTCTACCCGGTGCATTCCGGCCACTTCCTGCCCGTCATCGTGGATTTCCAGACCTTCGGGCACATGGAGAGCAACCAGCTTTTCTACGCCATCGCCGAGACCATCTTCAACGAGCTCCAGCACAGTGGCCGCATTGACCGCGTGGGCGCCCCCTCTCGCACCCTCTTCCAGGCCAGCCCGGTCCAGCAGATGGTCGGCTACCTGCGGGACATCCACAGCCAGGCGAACCTGCGCCTGCTCCTGCTCATGGACGAGTTCAGCTCCACCATCGACGCCTACCACAGCCAGACCCTAGGCGAGCACTTCTTCGCCCAGTGGAAGGCGCTGATCACCGCCACTCGGAACTTCGCCAGCTACGTCCTTGTGGTCCAGGAGCAGACCTACAACCGGCTGATAAGCTCAGGCGCCTGGGCGGAGCCGGGCGCGTCCGCGGAACTGGCCTGGCAGGTGCTCCAGCTCGGCCCCAGCCTGGTCCTCTCGCCCCTGGACGCCCAGGACGCCCGGGATCTCGTCCAGCGTCCGGTGCGCAACTACTTCGAGTACACGCCAGAAGCCCTGGAGCGGGTTCTCCAGCTCACCGGGAGGAGCCCCTTCCTGATCCAGGGCTTCTGCTATGGCCTGGTGAACCACATGGCCAGGTCTCAGCGGCGGCAGGTGACGCTGGAGGACGTGGAGGAAGTGAAGGAGGGCTTCCTGAGGCCTGGGGAGAACCTCTGTGCCCACCTGCTGGAGTTGGTGCGGGGGCGGGCCTGGTCCGTCTGCACGGAGCTCGCCCGGCTCACCGGCCCAGACGGCCACCCGGTCTCCGTGGAAGCCCTCCAGGAAGCCCTGCCGGACCAGGATCCGGAACGCGTGAATTCCATCTTGCATGAAATGGCCAGAAAGCATATCCTGACCCCCACCGAGGATGGTCGCTGGCGATTCACCAGCCTGCTCTTTGCCAGCTGGCTCACCCGCCATCCCCCTATTGACTGACGAAGGGAGAAACCCACCATGACTTTGTTGAAAACCTCGTCCGATCTAGAGCCAACCGACTTTCCCGATGCAGCCAAGCCATTGGACCAGGATGGCTCGGTGAGCATGGCTCGGGCCCACTTTTTCGAGCGCAAACCCATCGTCCAGGAGATGGTGGAGGGCATCCTCGGGCCCAGGCCCCTGGACTTCGCCCTCATCGGGGCCAAGTACATGGGCAAGAGCAAGGTCCTCCGTCGCCTGGCTGCCCCGGATGGACTGCTCCGGAAGCGAGCAGCGGTGTCGTACTGGAAGGTCATCCCCCTCTACTA
>WGCB01000067.1 GCA_015494005.1 Caldilineaceae bacterium | reverse complement strand
GCCACGGAGACGCCCACTCCCACCATCACTCCCACATGGACGCCCTGGCCCACGGCCACCCCTGGCGCCACGCCCACCTCCCCGCCCATCCGGGAGGAGGTGGTGCAGCTCCTGCGCGGCCAGGAGCCTGGCATGCTTCTGGTGCTGGGGCTCCTGGGCGGGCTGGGGACGGTCCTCTTCGGGGGATCCCTCTGGTGGCTGCGCCGGAACGGGCGCTAAAAAAACCAGGGGCAACCGCTCCTGGTCGCCCCTGGAATCACTCTCCCCATCGAACGGCGCAAGGCCTTTGCGCTTTCACTTCACCTTCTTCAAACCCACGTTGGCCGCCACCAGCACCGGATCGTAGACCGGTGAGAAGGGCGGCGCGTAGGCCAGATCCAGCATGGCGAACTCGGCCAGGGTCATCCGGGCGGTGATGGCCGCCA
This sequence comes from Caldilineaceae bacterium, assembly GCA_015494005.1. Lineage (GTDB taxonomy): Bacteria > Chloroflexota > Anaerolineae > Caldilineales > Caldilineaceae > S144-5. The sequence goes on along the minus strand of WGCB01000067.1, from coordinate 6,537 downwards.
CGAAGGTGTCGATGCGCTTGCCGGCCATGCCCCGGCTCACGATCTGGGCCCCCAGGATGCGGCCGCCCTGCTGCTGGAAGACGATCTTCACCCGGATGGGCTGGGCGCCAGGGTAGTAGCCGGCCCGGTCCCGGTCGGTGATCACCACGCTGGCCACGGGCCCGAAGAGGGCCTCGTTCTCCTGGGCCTGGCGTTCGGTGACGCCGGTGAGGGCCATGGTGTCGTCGAAGACCTTGACGATGGCCGTGCCCAGGATGCCCGGGAACTCCACCTGGCCGCCCACCATGTTCTCCCCGGCGATGCGCCCGCCCTTGTTGGCCGAGGGGGCCAGAGGGATCCAGACGTTTCGCTCCAGGACCCGATGGTAGTACTCCACGCAGTCCCCGGCCGCGAAGACGTCCGGCGCGCTGGTGCGCAGCTGCTTGTCCACCCAGATGGCGCCCGTCTCCCCAAGGCGGATGCCCGCATCCCGGGCCAGTGCCACGTTGGGTCGCACGCCGGTGGAGACGATGACCATGTCCGCGGGGATGGGCTCCGGGCTGGCGCTGGTGGCCACCTCCAGGTGATCCCCGGCCTGCTGCACCCCGGTCACCCGGGTCTCCACCAGGACCTTCACCCCCTTCTCGGCCAGGTGCTCCGCCACCTCCCCCACCATGTCCGGATCGAAGTTGGGCATGATGTGGGGCAGCATCTCCACCACCGTGGTCTCCATCTGCCGATCCCGCATGGCCTCGGCCATCTCCAGGCCGATGTAGCCCGCGCCGATGACCACGGCCCGGCGGGGCTGGGTGCGCTCCATGTAGGCGTGGATGCGCTGGGCGTCGGTGAGGGAGCGCAGGGTGAAGACGCCGGGCAGGTCCAGGCCGGGGATGGGAGGCTTCACTGCGGAAGCGCCGGTGGCGATGAGGAGCTTGTCGTAGGGCTGGGCGAAGGATTCGCCCGTCTCCAGGTTCGTGACCTGGACGCTCTTGCTGGCCAGGTCGATGGCGGTGACCTCGTGGCGGATGCGCACGTCGATGCCCCGTTTCTTTCGGGCCACCTCCAGGGGCAGGGCCTTGAGCTTCTCGTCCGAGTCGATGACGCCGCCCAGCCAGTAGGGCATGCCACAGGCAGCGTAGCTGATGTGCTGGTCTCGCTCGAAGACGATCACCTCCAGGTCCGGTTTCAGCCGCTTGGCCTTGCTGGCCGCGCTCATCCCTGCCGCGTCTCCGCCGATGATGACGATGGGTCTGCTCATGGCTCCCTGTCCTTTCCTCGATGCACCTTCTGCTGATGGATAGCTCCCAATCCGGGCGGGGCGCCCGGGTCGTTTCGACTGGTCCCAGGGTCGGGCCGTCCCTGGTTTGGATTCCCTTGGCCCAGGTTCTGTTACACGTCTCGGCCCGCTGGCGGCCCGGATCTGCCTGGCCGTCACCAGGGGGGCGTGGCAGGCCCAGCCCTACGGTTCGCTGATAGTTTGGGCCGTTGCCTGGGTTTCAAAATCGGTTGCACCGGTCAATCAGGCATGCTATCATGGGTGTGCTTGCAACGTCCCACACTTTTCAGAACAAGAGCGGGGGCCGGCCGTGACGCTGTATGTGCAGCTGCTGGGCGAATTTCATATGGCCCAGGGAAACCAACCCGTCACGGGAGTGAAGACCCCGCGTCTTCAATCGTTGCTGGCCTACCTCCTGTTATACCACCATGCCCCCCAGCCGCGCCAGAATGTGGCCTTTCAACTCTGGCCCGACTCCTCGGAATCCCAGGCCCGGACCAACCTGCGCAAGCTCCTCTTCCAGCTGCGCCGGGCCCTGCCCCAGGAGCACCTGCACATCACGTCCCGGGAAATCCAGTGGAACGACGCCATCCCCTTTCGCTGCGATGCGCTGGAGCTTCGTCGAGCCCTGGAGACCCTGTCCCGCGCCCCGGACCTCCCGGACGAGCAGCGCCGGCAGCTGCTGGTGACCGTGGCGGACACGTACACGGGGCAGCTGCTTCCGGCCTGCTACGACGCCTGGATCGAGCCCTTGCGCCGGGAGCTGCACCGGGCTGTCCTGGAGGCCCTGGACGAGCTGATCCAGCTTCTCTGCAGCCGGGGCGAGCTGCGCACGGCCATCCACTACGCCCGGCGCTTCCTGGAGCTGGATCCCCTGAGCGAGGAAGCCTACCGGCGCCTCATGCGCTTCTACGCGGCCAGCGGGGACCGGGCCAGCGCCCTGGCCGTCTACCACCAATGCACCCGCATGCTCCAGCAGGAGCTGGGCGTGGACCCGAGCCCAGAGACGGAGGAGCTCCACCAGCAGCTTCGAGACATGCGCTCCTTCCTGGTCCACAACAACTTGCCCGCGGAGACCACCTCCTTCGTGGGGCGCCGCCGGGAGGTGACGGAGATCGCCCGTCTCCTGGACCGGGACGACTGCCGCCTGATCACCATCATCGGGCCCGGGGGCATGGGCAAGACCCGGCTGGCCATCCGGGTGGCACGGGAGCGCCTGGAGCAATTCGAGCACGGAGTCTGCTTCACCCCCCTGGCTTCGGTGACCTCCGGCCATCGCCTTGTGGCCAAGATCGCCCGGGGTCTGCGTTTCACCTTCCAGAGCAGCGAGGCGCCCCAGGAGCAGCTGCTCAACTACCTGCGGGAGCGGGAGCTCTTGCTCATTCTGGACAACTTCGAGCACCTGGTGCCCCACGCCGGGCTCATCACGGCCATCCTCCAGCACGCACCCCGGGTCAAGGTGCTGGTCACCTCCCAGATCCGGCTCAACCTGCAGGAGGAATGGCTTTTTCCCCTCCACGGGTTGCGCATTCCCGACTTCGACCAGCCCTTCTTCCAGGATGAGGAGCTGCACCAGTACAGCGCGGTCCGGCTTTTCCTGGAGAATGCCCGCCGGGTGGATCCGGGCTTCCGGGCCACCGGCGAGGAGCTGGCCGCGGTGCTGCGCATCTGCTCCCTGGTGGGGGGCATGCCCTTGGGCGTGGAGCTGGCCGCGGCCTGGGTTCAGCTCCTCACCTGCCAGGAGATCGCCGACGAGATCGAGCGCAACTGGGATTTTCTCACCTCCTCCCTCCAGAACATCGAGCCCCGGCACCGCAGCATCCGGGCCGTCTTCGAGCATGCCTGGCGCCATCTCACCCCAGAGGAGCAGGCCGTCTTCCGCCGGCTCTCCGTCTTCCGGGGCGGCTTCCAGCGCCAGGCCGGGGAGGAGATCGCCGGCGCTTCCCTCCACACCCTGGTCTCCTTCATGGACAAGTCCCTGGTCCAGCGCAGCGGCATGGGACGCTATCAGCTCCACGGTCTGCTGCGCCAGTTCGCCCTGGAGAAGCTGCGCGCCCACCCCGACGAGCACCGGCAGACCCGGCGAGCCCATGCTCGCTTCTTCACAGACCTGGTCCACCGCTACCGGCATGACATCCGGGATGCGCGAGCCCTGGAGGCCCTGCAGGTCGTGGAGTCCGAGCTGGAGAACATCCGGGCCGCCTGGCAGTGGAGTGTGGAGCAGGGGTTCCTGAACTGCATCTACAAGGCCACGGACGGCCTGGGTCGCTTCTACGAGACCCGCAGCTACTTCCAGGAGGGGGTGGACACCTTCCGCAAGGCCTGGGAGGCCCTGGCCCCCCATTTCCAGGAGCCGGACGCCCAGCAGGCCGACATCCAGCGCATCGCCTGCCAGCTTCTCTCCCGCCAGGCCCTCTTCCGCCTGCTCATGGGGGAGAGCCAGGCCGCTCGGGTCCTGCTCCTGGACGCCCTGGAACGCTCCCAGGGCTTCGACCTGCCCGAGGAGACGGCCTTCAGCCTCAGCCGCCTGGCGGAGATCGCCCGCACCCAGGACGACTACGCCATGGCCCGCCGTCTGGGGCAGGAGGCCCTGACCATCTACCAATCCCTCCAGGATCCGGAGGGTGTGGCCCATGTCCTGAACAGCCTGGGGGTGGTGGCCCACAACCAGGGCAACTACCAGGATGCCTGGAAGCACTACCAGGAGAGCTACCGGACTCGCAAGCGCATGGACAATCCCTTCGGCACGGCCCAGACCCTGGGCAACCTGGGGCGCATCGCCCAGGCCATGGGGCGCTATTCCGAGGCCCACGCCTACTTTGAGGAAAGCCTGGAGATCCGGCGGGAGATCGGGGATCAGGAGGGCGAGGCCTATATCCTGGCCAGCATCGGGGCCACCCTGCTGGAGCAGGGCGAGTATCAGCGGGCCCGGGAGCTCTGCACCCAGGGGCTGGCCATCTTTCGGGCCATCGGCTACCGGCGAGGAACGGCCCTGGCCCTGGGCAATCTCGGGGACATCGCCCGCATCCTGGAGGAGTACGCCCAGGCCGCTCGATGCTTCCGCCAGGCCTTGGAGCTCTACCGGGAGATGGGCAGCCAGCTGGGCGTGGGCATCTCCATGATCTCCCTGGGGCGCGTCGCCCTGGCCGAGGGCAACCTGGCGGCGGCCCAGGAGTTCTCCCAGGAGGCCTTGCGCATCTGCCAGGAGGTGGGCTATCGCTGGGGCGAGAGCTTCAGCTACAGCCTGTTGGGCCAGGTGGCCTTGCTCCAGGAAGAGCACCAGGAGGCCCGCCTGCACCTGGGTCGCGCCTTCCGTATCGCCAGAGCCATCAACGCCCAGCCCCTGATCATGGAGGTGAACGTGGGCCTGGCCACTTTGCTGATCCAGATGGGGGAGCCAGAGGCCGCAGTGGAGCTCCTGACCCAGGTGGCCCGCCACGCCAGCGCCACCAAGGAGAGCCAGGCCCGGGCCCAGTTCCTGTTGGAGCGGCTGGCCTCGTCCATGTCCCCGCCCCGGTTCCGCCAGGCCCAGGAACGGGCCCGAAGCCGGAGCCTCTCCCTCCTCGACGATCCCCTGGGCGGGACTGGGTAGCCGAAGGGGCGCCGCGCCCAGGGAAGCGCTGTTCGCCTTCCGGGGCGTGCCGGATTCGTCAGCCGCTGGCAAAGCCACGCCCCGAGGATTTTACACTTAGCTGGCTTACAATTCCTCGCAAGCAACGCTTTGGGAACGCTCCGCCTGGTATGATGATATCATCACATGTTTAACTCCCCTCTGCCTTCCTCGCTGTTCTCCTCCACATAAATGTTGCGCAGCGGCACATTTATGTCTCCCCAGAACCCTCCTCCGGAGCGGAAACAGGCCGGGGGAGGGTACTTTATTTGTGAGCGGTTCCCATCTGGGATGTGTCTGCACCACGGCGTCCAAGCATTGCCCAAACGTCCGTTTCTGCTCCTGGGAATGTGCTATAATGGAGCTGCCTCTGGGCATCCTCATGGACACCCTCGTCGCCGCCTCGCTGACCCCCTCATCGCAGCCTTCCTCTGCCCACTGGCCGATTCAACTCACTGGTCCAACCAACCCACTGGTCCAACCAACCCACAAAGGAGAGGAGAGCGGAAAATGCGATGGCGTGACCTGTTGGCAGCAGTTGTTTTCCTGGCCGTTCTGACGTTGGTCCTGGCCCCGGTCCCGGTGATGGGCGGGGAAGCCGAGGATCCCTTCGCGCTCACCCTGCCCCAGGAGGAGCCCCCCGCGGAAGGGGAAGCCTCGGCCGAGGAGGCGGCCCCCGCTGCCGTGGACGTGGCCGGGCTGAGCCAGGCCGCGGACGTTCAGTTGGCCCCCAGCAAGATCATCCTCCAGCTGGACGCGCCGACGGACATGCTGGGGCGACCGGCCTTCGCCCTGATCAGCGAGGAGCGGCTCTTCTGGGCTCTTTCCCTGGGCAAGGACCTGGGCGGACCGGACAACCTGGCCGTCCTGGTGGAGAGCACCCAGGTGGATTCCACCCTGCCCCTCTCCAGCGCGGGTGGGCTGGGACAGATGCTCATCCAGACCGGCAAGGCCCGGGTCATCACCATCCAGAACGGCGACATGCCCGAGGACGCCCTCTACGACTACGTGGTGGTCATCGTGGACCGCACGGACCTGGAGCAGGCGGATGTCTGGTCCCTGACCCTGCTGGGGGATGGGCAGCTCTTCGACAACGTGACCTTCTCCGGCTCTGTGGTGAACGGCAACCTGGTGGTGGTGCCCCGCTGATGCCGCATTCCTGATCGAAGCGCCCACCGGGCCAGGGGGAGCCCCCGCCCCTTCGGCCCAGGTCCTGGCCTTCCGGGATCCCATCCCATCGTGTGCGCGAAAAACCGCCCTTTCGCTCGTTTATTGGAGTGAAGGGCGTGGATGCAGCGGTCTCCCCCGTCTTTTTGCATCCACCCGCCCTTCTCCTTAAGTCGCTTTCGGGAAACTTCCCGGCGTCTGCCTGTCGGTCTCCCCGTCGCTTCTCTCGTCGAGCCTCGTCACGGCCCTCCCGTTCCTCGTTTTCTGCTCCGCTCGTTGTTCCGCTCGCTGGACTTTCTGCTCTCGTTCCGCTCAAGCCCGTTTCGCTTCGCTCCCGCTGGTTTCCGTCGCTGTTCTCTCTGTTGAGCCCTTCTGCTGATCGCTTCCGCCTGGCGCAAAGATTCGCATAGCCATTCTTGCCTCGATTTGCATCGACTTCACTCCGTCTGCTCCGTTCCTTTTTCCATCCTGTTTTGTTCCACCCTGTTTTGGAGGCACCCATGAC
>WGCB01000066.1 GCA_015494005.1 Caldilineaceae bacterium | reverse complement strand
GTGAAAGTCAGCTGCCGGTGACCCCGGCGCCGCCTCCGCCCGCCTCCCGCATGCTCACCATGGACGACGCCTTCCTGGAGGACGCGGGCACCCTCCTGGGCTTCCTGCACACGGACACCCTGCGCCTGACGCCCCAAGGCCCCCATCCCGAGGACATCTCCCGTCTGGTGGAGCGCCTGCACAGCCACGGCGTGACCTCCCCGGAGGAGCAGGACATCCGCCTGGCCCTGCTCCTGCACCTGGCCAAACGCCTGGGCTGGCTGCGCCGGGACGACGAGAACCGGGTGGTGCTCACGGGCAACCGGGTGCGGGCCTTCCTGGAGATGAACCGGGCCGAGCAGCGTTTTGCCCTGTGGGAGGCCTGGCGCACCTCGGCCGAGTGGAACGACCTCTGTCGCACCCCCGGCCTGGAGTGCGCCAACACGGGCGTCTGGCAGAACGACCCTCGCCAGACCCGGGCCGCCGTCCTGGATCTCCTGGCCCAGCTCCAGCCCGGCGCCTGGTACAGCCTCTCCGAGGTGGTCGCCGCCATCAAGGAGGTGGCCCCGGATTTCCAGCGCCCGCCTGGGGACTACGAGAGCTGGTACATCCGTGACAGCTCTACGCAGGAGTTCCTGAAAGGTTTCCAGCACTGGGATGCGGTGGAGGGGGCTCTGCTGCGCTTCCTCTGCCGGGGGCCCCTGGCCTGGCTGGCGGCCATGGACCTGGCCGAGCCTTCCGCGGGGGACGATCTGCTCATCTCCCTGAGCCCTTGGGGATCCCGGTGGCTGGGCCAGGACGCGGAGCAGCCCAACGAGCTGCCCCGGCGCCCTCTGGTGGTGGGGGAGGACTTCACCGTGACTGTGCCGCCGGGCACCTCCCTGCTGGATCGATTCCGGGTGGAGCGCTTCGCCCAGTGGCAGGCCTCCTATCCTCAATATCGCTACCAGATCACCCAGCGAGGGCTGGCCCGGGCCGCGGCCGAGGGCATCACGCCCCAGCGGGTTCTCGGGTTCCTGGAGCAGCGCAGCCAGGGCGTGCCGGCCAAGGTGAAGGCGGCCCTGAGCCGCTTCCAGAGCAAGGTGAAGGCCGCCGGTTGAGCCCTGCCCCTCTCTCAGATCCAAGGCGCACCCTGAACCCTTTTCAGACCTTTTCCAACGGTGTTGACAGATCTAGGGAAAAATTGTACCATTCCTTCGCCGCCGGTGTGATCTCTTCCAATGCTGCCACCCCCCGATTCGCAGCGCCCATGCCCCGGCATCGAGAAGCATTTGTCAGCTTCGCAGACCCTACTCGAACGGATATCTAACCCCCTAATCGCTATCCTGGTTGCACTTCGGCGGAGCATCTCCTCGCGAGGCCTCCACGGGCGTCTCTAGGAGGCGCGAACTGCCCTGAAGTGGACCGGATCAAGATGTGGGCCGCCCTGGCGTTGGCAGGGAGGTTTTCTGCCCTGTTTTTCGCCGGACCAAGGCCGCCCTGTTTGCTCTGTCTGCAGCAATCCTCGTTGTGTAGGTTCTGCGTTGACATCCTGTCCGCTCTAGCGTGCAGCACACTCCTACTGTATTCTTCCCTACTTCACGATTCACCCATCCAAACCTACCCTATTCCCAATCCAAACAAGGAGGCAGTATGGAAATTCGGAAACTGAAACCGCTTGGCTACCTGGCCCTGCTGGTGATGGCTCTGCTGGTGCTGGCCGCTTGCGCCCCCCAGCCTGCCGCACCGGCTCAGGAAGCCGCTCCCGCTGAGGAGGCAGCGCCGGCCGAGGAGGCCGCCCCTGCCGAGGAAGCCGCTCCCAGCGGACGAGGCGTCGGCGACACCCTGACCATCCTCTACTGGCAGGCTGCTTCCATCGCCAACCCCTACCTCTCTGGCGGCACCAAGGACATCGACGCCGCGGCCATCGTGCTGGAGCCTCTGGCCAGCTTCGATGAGAACGGCGAGATGGTGCCCCGCCTGGTGGAGGAGATCCCCACCATCGAGAACGGTGGCGTGAGCGAGGACCTGATGACCATCACCTGGAAGCTCAAAGAGGGCATCCTTTGGTCCGATGGCACGCCCCTGACCGCGGATGACGTGGTCTTCACCTACGAGTACTGCACCAACGAAGAGACGGGCTGTGGCTCCTTGACCCAGTTCAACAGCATCGCCAGCGTGGAGGCGGTGGACGCCCAGACCGTCAAGATCACCTTCGAGAATCCCAAGCCCTACCCCTACGAGGCTTTCGTGGGCGCCACGGCCCCCATCCTGCAGAAGGCCCAGTTCGAGAACTGCGTCGGCGCCGCGGCCCAGACCTGCACCGAGCAGAACCTGAAGCCCATCGGCACCGGTCCCTACAAGGTGGTGGACTTCAAGGTGAACGATGTGGTGGTCTACGAGCCCAACGAGAACTACCGGGAGCCGGACAAGCCCTACTTCTCCCAGGTGGTCTTCAAGGGTGGCGGCGACGCGGCCGCCGCGGCCCGCGCCGTCCTGGAGACGGGCGAGGCCGACTACGCCTGGAACCTCCAGGTGGAGCCCCAGATCCTGGCCTCCATGGAAGCGGCTGGCCTGGGCCAGGTGGTAACGGCCTTCGCCACCCACGTGGAACGCCTGATGATCAACAAGACGAACCCGGACCCGGCTCTGGGCGAGGATCGCTCCGTGGGCGTCTACGTCACGGATCCGGACTACTGCCCCGAAGGCTTTGAGGGCTACTGCAACGTCAACAACCATCCCTTCCTGACCGACGCGAAGGTGGTCAAGGCTCTCTCCATGGCCATCGACCGCAACGTCATCGCCGAGCAGCTCTACGGCGCGGCAGGCAAGGCGGTCTGCAACGTGCTGCCCGCTCCTCCTCGCTATGCCTCACCCAACAACGATGACTGCCTGGTCCAGGACATCGACGGCGCCAACGCGCTGCTGGACGAGATCGGCGCGGTGGACTCGGACGGCGACGGCATCCGCGAGTACAACGGCGTGCCTCTGAAGATCCTCTACCAGACCTCCACCAACTCGGTGCGCCAGAAGACCCAGGCCCTGATCAAGCAGTGGTGGGAGCAGATCGGCGTCTCCACCGAGCTGCGCAACATCGACGCCGCGGTCTTCTTCGGCGGCGATCCCAACAGCCCGGACACCTACGGCAAGTTCTACGCCGACGTCGAGATGTACACCAACGGCGCCACGGGCGTGGATCCCCAGATCTACATGTCTAACTGGCTCTGCTCCGAGGTCTCTGGCCCGTGGAACAACTGGCTGGGCAACAACGTGCCTCGCTGGTGCAACCCGGACTACGACGCCCTCTTCGATGAGCTCTCCGCCACCGCGGATCTGGACAAGCGGGCCGAGCTCACCATCTCCATGAACGACATGCTGGTCCAGGACGGCGTGATGGTGCCCCTGGTCCACCGTGGTTCGGTGTCGGCCTACAGCAACAGCCTGAAGGGCGTGCGCATGAACGCCTGGGATTCGGAGATGTGGAACATCGCCGACTGGTATCGTGAGGAATAGTTCCTTCGGGACATTGGATCTGTTGTAAGGATCTATCGAACAGGAGTGGTCTGTCGGTCTCGGCCGCAGGCCACTCCTGCGATCCAAGGAGACATCCATGGGAACCTACTTTGTTCGTCGTCTGCTGACCGCTATCCCCACCCTGCTGGCCATCAGCTTCGTGATCTTCGCCATCCTGGATCTGGCCCCCGGGGACCCCACCGGGACCCTGCCGCCCCAGATCAAGATGGAGGTCCGGGAGCAGATCCGCAAGGCCCTGGGCCTGGACGAGCCCTTCCACGTGCGCTACCTCCTCTGGCTGAAGCAGTTTTTCATCAACGAGCCTTTGAACATCATCGAACAGGTCTTCAACGTGCAGATCGGGGACTCGTCCAACCGGCTGCGGGTGACCTCCTGGAGCAGCCGAGGCAAGCCGGTGGTGGACCTGATCGTGGAGCGCACGCCCCAGACCCTCTGGGTGGTGGGTTTCGCCTATCTTTTATCCGTTCTCATTGCCATTCCTCTGGGCGTGGTGGGCGCAGTGCGCCAAAATTCCATCTTCGACCAGATCAGCACGGTGATGGCCGTCATCGGCTACTCCGTGCCCACCTTCTTCACCGGCCTGCTGGCCATCGTCATCTTCAGCGTGCACCTGAAGTGGTTCCCGTCGGTCTACAACACCACCCTCAAGGTCACGGACTGGGCCAGTTTCGTGGCCCAGATCAAGCAGATGATCATGCCTGTGGCCGTGCTGGCCTTCTTCCAGACGGCCGCCCTGAGCCGCTACACCCGCTCCTCGGTGCTGGACAACCTGAAACAGGACTACGTGCGCACCGCCTACGCCAAGGGCTTCCGAGAGCACTACGTGGTCATCCGCCACGTGCTGCGCAACAGCCTGATCCCGGTGGTGACCCTGGTGGCCCTGGGCATCCCCCAGATCTTCGCTGGCGCCATCATCACCGAGCAGATCTTCCGGGTCAACGGCCTGGGCTCCCTGCTCATCATCGCCATCCAGAGCTTCGACATCCCGGTGGTGCAGACCACCACCTTCATCTTCGCCGTGCTGATCGTGGCCTTCAACCTCATCGCGGACATCGTCTACGGCATCCTGGATCCCCGGATCACCTACTCCTGATGCCCGCTCCCTGCCCGCCTGATGGCCGGACTGGGCTCGATCGCATGGACCTGAGGCAACGAGACTGACACAGAGGAACAACAACATGAGCGTCCAATCTGGGACGGCCCCTGCCGCAAACATCGAGCTGACCCGGGAGCTGAAGAAGCCCCACCGCACCCTCTGGGGCGATGCCTGGGTCCAGTTTCGCCGCAACCGCCTGGCCATGTTCGGCCTGATCATCCTGGTTCTGCTGGTGCTGGGCATCCTCCTGGGGCCCATCTTCTACCGGGTGGATCCCGAGCACATCGACATCACCCAATCCAACCTGGGCCTGACCGCGGAGCACCCCTTCGGTACGGACGATCTGGGGCGGGACACCCTGGCCCGCAACCTCTACGGTGGGCGCATCTCCCTGGCCGTGGGCGTGGTGGCCATGCTCATCGCCATCTTCTTCGGCACCACCATCGGCCTGCTCTCCGGCTTCTTCCCGGCCCTGGACAACCCCCTCATGCGCTTCACGGACATGATGCTGGCCCTGCCCCAGCTGCCCCTGCTCCTGGTGATCATCATGCTCTTCCGGGATGTCCTGCGCAGCGCCTTTGGGCCGGAGGTGGGCATCTTCATGCTCATCGTCTTCGTCATCGGCATCCTGGGGTGGATGCCCACGGCCCGGGTGGTGCGGGGCTCGGTCCTCTCGGTGAAGAAGAAGGAGTTCGTGGAGGCGGCTGTCAACATCGGCGTGGGCCAGAGCGCCATCCTGCGTCGGCACATCCTGCCCAACGTCCTCAGCCCCATCATCGTCTCCGCCACCTTGAGCGTGGCCAGCGCCATCCTCACCGAGTCGGCCCTCTCCTTCCTGGGCCTGGGCTTCCCCCCGGACGTGCCCACCTGGGGCCGGCTCCTCTTCGACGGCAAGGACTTCCTCACCTTCACCCCCTGGGTGGTGATCTGGCCCGGCCTCTTCATCTCCCTGACCATCCTCAGCATCAACTTCATGGGAGACGGCCTGCGGGACGCGCTGGATCCCCGGATGCGGGGCTGAGGGCCGGAACCTTCTCCCACCATTCCGACAACCGTCAAACCCCAAACCACGAAGGAGTGTCGTCATGGCAATGCGGGCCGAATACATCTGGATGAACGGCGAGATCCTCCCCTGGGATCAGGCCCAGGTGCACGTCTTCACCCACGCCCTGCACTACGGCAGCAGCGTCTTCGAGGGCATCCGAGCCTACGAGACGGCCAACGGTACAGCCATCTTCCGGGGGCCGGAGCACTTCGAGCGCCTGCTCTTCAGCTGCAAGGTGGCCCGGATCCCGCCGCCCCTCTCCGTGGCCGAGTGGATGGAGGTGACCGCCCAGGTGCTCCGGGCCAACCAGCACACCAGCGCCTACATCCGCCCCCTGGTCTTCCGAGGCTACGAGACCCTGGGCGTGGACGGCCGCAGCTGCCCGGTGGAGGCCATCCTGGCCACGGTGCCCTGGGGCCGCTACCTGGGCCCGGAGGCCATCGAGCAGGGGGTGGACGTGCAGGTGAGTAGCTGGCGGCGCATGGCCCCGGACACCCTGAACGCCATGGCCAAGATCGGCGGCCAGTACGTGAACAGCCAGAACATCGTCATGGAGGCCAAGGACAACGGCTTCACCGAGGGCATCGCCCTGGACATCAACGGCTACGTGAGCGAGGGCAGCGGGGAGAACATCTTCGTGGTCTACAAAGGGGAGCTTTTCACGCCCCCCTTCGCCAACAGCATCCTGGGCGGCATCACCCGGGACTGCGCCATCACCATCGCCCAGGACCTGGGCTACGATGTGCGGGAGATGACCCTGACCCGGGAGATGCTCTACCTGGCCGACGAGATCTTCTTCACCGGCACCGCGGCGGAGATCACCCCGGTGCGCTCGGTGGATCGCATGCCTGTGGGGGAAGGCAAGCGAGGGCCCATCACCCAGGCCATCCAGGAGGTCTTCTTCGGCATCGTGGAGGGCACGCTGCCGGAC
>WGCB01000065.1 GCA_015494005.1 Caldilineaceae bacterium | reverse complement strand
TACGGGACCTGCGGGATTCGGGGATGCTCTCAATAGAACAGGAGCTCGGCTAACCTGGCCCGGATCCGCGACACGGTGGGGACCACGCCCTCCATGAGCTTCTGGCTGAAGGGCACCAGGACCCGGGGCGCGGTGACCCGCATGAGGGGCGCATCCAGGAACTCGAAGGCCTCCTCCCCGATGGTGGCGGCGATCTCCCCGCCGAAACCGCCCAGGCCGATGTCCTCGTGGACGATGAGGCATTTGCCCGTCTCCCGGACCGAGGCCAGGACCGTCTCCTTGTCCCAGGGGGAGAGGGTGCGCAGGTCGATGACGGTCACCTGGCCGGGGAAGGCCTCCGCGGCCCGCAGGCAGCGCTCCACCATGGCGCCCCAGGTGACCACCGTGGCGTCCGTGCCCTGGGCCACCAGCTTTGGCCTGGCCGAAGGGCAGGACGAAGTCGTCCCCGGGATAGGGCCGCCGGGCCCAGGAGGCGTCGTACATGGCCCGATGCTCGAAGAAGAGGACCGGGTCCTGGCCCCGCAGGCTGGCCCGGAGCAGCCCCACCGCGTCCTCTGCGTTGGAGGGGACGGCCACCTTCCAGCCCACGGCGTGGACGAAGGCCACCTCGTTGGTGACGCTGTGCCAGGGGTCGCCGATCTTGCGGTAACCCCCGGGGATGCGCACCACCACCGGCGCGGCGAAGTGGTTGTGGGTGCGCCAGCGCAGGCTGCCCAGGTTGTGGAGCTGGTCCGTGGCCGGGTCCGCGTACTTGCGGAACTGGATCTCCGGGACCGGGGTGAGGCCAGCCATGGCCATGCCCACGGCCCGCCCGATGATCCCCTCCTCGGAGAGGCTCGTGTCGAAGACCCGGCCCTTGCCGTACTTGGCCTGGAGCCCCAGGGTGACGGTGTGGACGCCCCCCTTCACGCCCACGTCCTCGCCGAAGATCAGGCAGCGGGGATTTAGGGCCAGCTCCGCGTCCAGGGTGCGGCGGATGGCGTCGGCCATGTTCAGCCGAGGGCCCTGGGGCCGGGGCACCGGCGAGCCGGCGGGCAGCTGGATGCCCTCGGGAAGGAGGCCGCCCACCTGGGCTGGCTGTCGAGGATCGTGGAAGGCGAAGCGGGTGACGGTGGCCGGGTCCGGCTCGGGCTGCTGGAGGGCCTCCTCCAGCGCGGCCTGGAGGTCGGCTTCCGCCTGGGCGGCCAGGGCCTCCCACTCCTCCGCCGCCATGAAGCGGGGCACCAGGTAGGCGTGCAGGGCCGGGATGGGGTCCTGGGCCTGGTCCTTCGCTCGCTCCTCCGGGCTCTTGTAGGCCTGGTCGTCCACCGAGGAGTGGCCAGAGAGGCGGCGCACCTGGAGGCGCAGGAGGCCCGGCCCCTTCCCAGCGCGGACATGGGCCACGGCCTGGCGCACCAGGGCCGCGGTCTCCTCGGGCTGGCTGCCGCTGCCGTCCCAGACGGCCAGGTTGCGGAAGGCGGCCAGGTTGGCCGCGATGTTCCCGCCCGGGGTCTGCAGGTGATGCTGCACCGAGATGGCGTAGCCGTTGTCCTCGATGACGAAAAGGACGGGCAGCTCCAGGGTGGTGGCCACGGTCAGGCTGGACCAGAAGCCGTTGGAGGCCACGTTGCCGTCCCCGCCGAAGGCCAGCACCATGCTGTCCGCCAGCTCCGTCTGGCCCAGCTCCTCCACCCGGTAGCGGATGGCCTGGGCCCAGCCCACCCCCGGGGAGAACTGGGAGCCGATGTCCCCCGCAGTGGGGAGGATGGTGGGGCCGTCCCGGCGGGGCAGGTTGAAGACCACGCCCACATCCCGGCCGCCGCTCATGCTGCCAGCCCGGGCCATGTCCGCGGCCAGGGCCTCGGCGGGGGTCAGGCCGCAGGCCAGGACGAAGGGGCGGGAGCGGTAGTAGACCGCGGCCGCGTCCATGGGGCGGTCCATGAGCTGGGCCAGGAGGAGCTGCCCCAACTCGTGCCCCTTGGCGGAGAACTGGTACTTCACCAGGCCTTTGGGGACCAGCTCCCGCTCCTCCAATTCGTCCATGGCCCGGGAGAGGAGGGCCAGGTAGGCGATCCGGGACCAGTCGAAGGCCGCGTGGATGTCCGTTGGGGCTTCAATCGGTCGAGACATTGGATTTCACCAGGTCGATGGCTTGCAGAAGCACCTGGTGGTCGCCGATGTGATTTGCCAGGACCAGGAGCAGCTTGGAATTGACCAGCAGGCTCTCTTCCGGGGTCAGCCCCGCGTGGAGCTGGGCCAGGCTCTTGTAGAAGAGGTCCGGCTCCTGCAGGCGGGGCTCCGTCTGCAACGTGGTTTCAGGCATGGGTTCTGTCCTCCTTGAACGCGTTTGTGGGCTCGTCGTTGAGCGCAGGGCGGACAGGGCAAGCCCTGTCCCTACTGGTTCACTTGCCCTCCTCGCTTTCAGCGGACCAGGCAGGCGGCCCGGTCCCGGGCCTGCTCCACCAGATTCCGCTGGAAGCGCTGCCAGCGGGCGCAGACCACCTGGTCCGGTCGAGTCAGGTAGAAGGCGCCGGGCTGGGCCGCGTAGCGCTCCCGGGCCAGGCCGGCCACATCGTGGAAGAGGGGGATGCCCTGGAGCTCCGCCTGGGCCGGGGGCTGGGCCGCGACGATCCGGGTGCGGATGGGCACCTCCTGGGCGGCCAGCTCCTGGAGATCCGCCAGCATGGCCTCGGGGATCTCCTCCGGCCGCTCCACGAAGAGGATCCCGTTGAAAGTGTACCCCAGCTGCTTGAGCAGGAATGTGGGCTCCCCCGCTCGGGTGAGGGGCGCGTCCGTGGCCGGGCCACCGGGGATGGGGCCGCCGGTGAAGGGGTCCCGGTCCGGGGTGTTCAGGGGCGAGTCGGGCACCACGGTGGCGGTGGAGAGCCGGCCGCTGTTGATCAGGGGCCGGGCGAACTCGTGCTCCCGGGCCAGCTCCAGGACCGCGTTGCGCAGGGCCAGCTGGCCGGGCGTGTCTGGGGAGATGAACTCGGTGCTGGTCTCGGTGTGGAAGGCGTTCTCCGCGGCAGCCCGGGTGCGCTCGAAGTTGAAGCTCTCCAGCAGCTCTGGCCCGGCCTTGCCCTCCATGACCAGCTTCAGCTTCCAGATCAGGTTGTCCACGTCCTGGATGCCGCTGTTGGCCCCCCGGGCGCCGAAGGGGGAGACGATGTGGGCCGCGTCCCCCACGAAGAGGACCCGGCCGTGGAGGAAGCGCTCCATGCGCCGGGAGTGGAAGGAGTAGATGCTGATCCACTCCAGCTCGAAGTCGATGTCCTCCCCCAGCATGGCCCGGATGCGGGGCAGCACCCGCTCGGGCCGCTGCTCCAGCTCCACGTCCGCGTGGCGGCCCAGCTGCATGTCGATGCGCCAGACGTTGTCCGCCTGGCGGTGGAGCAGCGCGGAGTAGCCGGGGTTGAAGGGAGGATCGAACCAGAACCAGCGCTCCGTGGGGAAGTCCGCGGTCTTCATGACCACGTCGGTGATGAGGAACTTCTCCTGGAAGAGGCGGCCTTCGTAGTCCAGCCCCAGGAGCTTGCGGGTGGTGCTGCGGGCCCCGTCCGCGGCGATGAGCCACTCGGCCTCGGTCTCGTAGACGCCCTCCGGGGTCTCCACGGTCAGGTGCACGTGATCCTCCCCGGGCTCCAGCCCCACCAGCCGGTTGCGCCAGCGCAGATCCGCCAGGGGATGGTCCCGCAGGGGCTGGATCAGGTACTCCTCCAGGTAGTACTGCTGCAGGTTGATGAAGGCGGGGTGGGCGTGTCCCTCCTCTGGGAGCAGGTTGAAGCGATAGACCTCCTGATCCCGGAAGAAGACCCGGCCCACGTTCCAGGTGATGCCCTTGCGGCGCATGGGCTCCACGCACCCCAGGCGGTCGAAGATCTCCAGGGAGCGCTTGGCGAAACAGATGGCCCGGGAGCCCAGGCTCACCTTGTCGTCCTCGTCCAGGAGCACCACCGGGATGCCCTGGCGGACCAGGTCGTTGGCCGCGGTCAGGCCCACGGGCCCCGCGCCCACCACGATGACCGGGTGGCGCATCACCTGGCCGGTGCGCTGCTCCGGGCTGGGCCGGAAGGGAAAGACCTCGTACTGGTAGGTTCGCTGCATGGTTTGCTCCCTGTGCTCTCCAGCGCCGACCCAGCGCTAGGATCGGATCCACGAATAGGGGTAGTTCTCGTCCTCCATGGGCTGGGCGGCCTTGGCGATCCGCAGGGGGCGGAAGGTGTCCACCATGACCGCCAGCTCCAGGGTCTCCTTCTTGCCGATGGAGCCCTCGTAGGTGCCGGGATGGGGGCCGTGGGGGATGCCGTTGGGGTGCACGGTGATGGAGGCCCGTTCGATCCCCTTGCGGGACATGAAGTTGCCCTCCACGTAGTAGAGCACCTCGTCCGAGTCCACGTTGGAGTGGTTGTAGGGCGCGGGGATGGCCTCGGGGTGGTAGTCGAAGAGGCGGGGCACAAAGGAGCAGACCACGAAGCCCGGCCCGTCGAAAGTCTGGTGGACCGGCGGGGGCTGGTGGATGCGCCCGGTGATGGGCTCGAAGTCCTCGATGTTGAAGGCGTAGGGCCAGAGATGCCCGTCCCAGCCCACTACGTCCATGGGATGGTTGCGGTAGAGGAAACAGGTGATCACCCCCCGAGCCTTGACCCGCACCTCGTACTCCCCGGCCTCGTCCACGGTGATCAGCTCGTCCGGCGGCCGGATGTCCCGCTCGCAGTAGGGGGAGTGCTCCAGGAACTGGCCGTAGTTGTTCAGGTAGCGCTTGGGCGGATCGATGTGGCCGTAGGCCTCGATGACGAACATGCGCTGCTCGCTGCCCTCGTCCGGGATCACCCGCCACATGACCCCCGTGGGGATCACCAGGTAGTCCCCGGGCCGGTAGCGCAGGCGGCCGAACTGGCTCTCCAGCACCCCCGTGCCGTCGTGGATGAAGAGGACGTCGTCCCCGGAGGCGTGCTTGTACCAGTACTCCATGGGCCGGTCCGGCCGGGCCACGTAGAGGACCACGTCGCTGTTCCCGGCGATGGGCACCCGGGCTTCCACAGCGTCCCCGCCCCCGGGCGCGTCCCCGGTGAGGAAGTGGCGATGGTGCAGGGGCGTCCCCTCCTCGTACTCCACGGTGGCCGGGCCCAGGGACTCGTACTCGTGGACCTCCGTGGGCGGGTGGATGTGGTAGAGGATGGACTGGATCCCCGCGAAGCCATGGATGCCCATGACCTCCTCGTGGTAGAGCTGGCCGTTGGGCTGGCGGTAGACGGTGTGGCGCTTGTGGGGGACGGCCCCCATCTTGTAGTAGAAGGGCATGGCTCACTCCTTTCGAACGTGCGTCTCGAGATTCACCGCGGAAGAATAGCGCGAAGGGCGACCGCGCGCCCTCATCCCCACAGGCCCAGGATCCCCACGCCGATCTGCTGCAGGCCCAGGACCACCAGCCCCAGGATGGAGACGATGAGCAGGGCGTAGTTCACCCGGGGATCCAGGCGGCCGGCCCGGTCGAAGGTGAGGACCAGCAGCCCCATGCCCCCGATGAGGACGCCGTAGAAGCCCAGCAGGAAGCCCAGGGCCTGGCCCGGGGAGCGCTCCAGGGCGCTCAGGGTGCGGGGCACCATCACCCCAGAGACGAAAATGTAGGGCACCGGGTTCAGGAAGTTGATGCCCACGGCCTGGAGCAGGGTGCGCCGCAGCCGCACCTGGGCCACCGCCTGGTAGTCCACGCCCCGGGTGCGCAGGAAGGGCAGCAGCCGCCAGGCCAGGTAGAGGACGAAGAGCCCGCCGCCGACCTGCAGCAGGTTGAAGAACCAGGGCGGCAGCTGGCGCAGGATGAGCACCACCAGCAGGGCGATGGGCGCATCCGTGATCAGGGGTGTGAACAGGGCCGGCCAGATGCTTCGCCAGCCTCCCTGCAGGGTGCGGGAGATGAGAAAGACCTTCAGGGAGCTGGGAACGATGACCGCAGGCAGGGCCAGGACCCCGCCCTGGATCAGCTGGGCGATCATGCCAGCCATTCCAGGGGCTTGGCCGGCAGCAGCTGCCCCGTGCACTCCC
>WGCB01000064.1 GCA_015494005.1 Caldilineaceae bacterium | reverse complement strand
GCTCCAAGGTCTCCATGATGTCGGCCCGGTTCAGGGCGCTGCCGCCGATCTCGGCCATGGCGCTGAGCAGCCGCAGCTCCGTAGCCGAGTAGCTGCGGCCGGGCGCGGCGCTGATGCCGATGACCCCGATGCACTCGGTGCCAGCCCGCAAGGGGGAGAAAATGGCGGAGAGGGGGGCGGAGATCTGCTCTTCCGGGATCAGGCTCCGGATCTGGGCGTGGGCCTGGGGATCCCGGGCCAGGTCGGCCACCAGGTAGGGCTGCTCCGTGCGGTAGACATGGCCCGTGATGGAGTTGTTGATGCAGAGGGCGATGTTCGGTGGGACGCTCGGATGCCCCATCTGCCAGGCGATGGTCAAGGTGTCGGGCTTGGGGCCAGGGACGAAGATGCCGCCCCAGACGCCCTTCAGGGCCTCCATGCTGTGGACCAGGAGGGTCTCCATCACCGTCTCGGTGCGATCCGTGTCTCGCAGCGCGGTGGAGAGCTCCATGAGCACGGCCAACTCGGCGGCCCGCTTGTGGGCCTCCTGGAAGAGCCGGATCTTCTCCACCCCGATGGCCAGCTGCTCGGTGAAGATGGCCAGGAGATCCTGGTCGTTGCTGGTGAAGACGTAGGGCCGTCGGCTCTCCGCGTTCACCGCGCCCAGGATGCGATCGCCCAGGGCGATGGGCACGCAGAGCCGGGAGCGGTTGACCTGGTCCTGGGCCTTGTACTCGGGATGGCTCCAGGTGTCGTTCACCCGGATGGGCTGGCCGGTGCGGGTCACCTGCGTGTAGACCGAGTCCAGGGTGGCGGGCGTCTCCACGCGGACCCCGGTCCGCCCGTCCTGGGCATGGACGAACAGCCTGGGCTGCTCCTCGTCTAGCAACAGGATGTGGAAACTGTCCACCTGCAGGGCCTGGCCGATGATCTCCGTGGCCTGGCGGATCAGATCCTCCTCGTTGGTGGCCAGCGCCCCGGCCGTGGCCACCCGATGCAGGGCCGCCTGCTTGCGCACCTGCTGTTGCAGCGCCTGCTCGAAGTGCTTGCGGTCGGTGACGTCCAGGGCGATGCCCACCGTGCCCACGATCTCCTGGGCCTGGTTGCGGAAGGGCTGGATGTGGGACTCGTAGATGCGGCCCCGCCAGAGGTCTTCCCGCACCACCGACTTGCCGGCCAGGGCGTCCCGGTGGGCCTGGATGAACTCCTGGCTGCGGCTGGAATCCTTGACGAACTCCTCCAGACGTTGGCCCAGGATGGCGTCCCGGTCGGGGATGAGGTGGGTGAGGCCGGAGCCCACGATGGAGGTGATGCTCAGATCCGGATCCGTGGTCCAGAGGATGGCCGGCACCTGGTCGCTCAGCACCCGCAGGCGAGCCTGGTTGCGGCGCAGCTCCTGCTGGATTCGCCGGCGCTGGAGCAGCTCCTGGTGGATGCGATGGGCCATGTCCGCCACCAGCCCCACGGTGACCCCCACCACCAGGAGGACCATGTGGCCCAGCCAGCCGGCGCCGTTCAGCGCGGCCATCCAGCTGAGCCCTGTGGCTGTGTTGATGAGCAGGGCGTTGAAGGGGAAAGCGACCAGGCCGGCGATCAGGCCGCCCAGGCTTCCCAGGAGCAGGCCGCCCACCAGCACCAGGATGCCGGTGAGGGCCGCAGCGCCGTTCCCCACCAGGTGGATCAGGTGTGGAAAAGCCAGGAATTCGGCCCCGAAGGCCAGCACCAGGATCAAAGTGCGCAGCCAGATGGATTGCTGCCGGATGGTGGCCAGGAGCCGAATCGTGTGGTCGGTGAGTCCTTTGGTCAACACGGCGGAGGATACCTTTTGCCAAAAGCCGGAGGCAGTGCCAGGGGCCCTGTGGGGCGCCCGGCGGTAGCGTGCAGATGATGTCGGCAGGCGATGCTGACAGGTGATGTCGTGCAAATTATGTCATCAAAGGGCAGGCCGGTCAACTGGGAGAAACACCCGGAGCAGCGCCTCAGCCTTCCAGGAGCGAGGCCAGCGGAGCCGCCCAGGCCAGGACCTGCTCGTCCTGCAGGAAGCGGCCCACCAGCTGCAGGCCCAGGGGCAGGCCGTTGGCGGCTCGTCCTGCGGGCAGGCCCACCACGGGCAGACCGGCGTGGGTCCAGGGCAGGTTCATGATGGGATCCCCGGTGCTCTGGATGCCCTCCGGCGCGGGCCCGGTGGCGGAGGGCGCCACCCAGAGGTCGATGCCTTCCTGGGCCATGCGGGCCTGGAGCTCCTCCCGGAAGGCCAGGCTGGCGGCCCGATCCCGGGCCAGCTGCTCGTCCGTGACCTGCATCCCCTCCTGGATCAGGGCCCGCATGTGGGGGCTGTAGCGCTCTCCGTGGGCCGCGAACCAGGCCCGATGCACCCGGGCTGCCTCCCCGGCCACGATGCGCCGATGACGCTGGTTCACCTCCTGGACGTCGGCCAGGGCCGGAACCCGTCGCACGGTCACGCCCTGGGCGGTCAGGCGGTCCAGCTGCTCCTGGAAGGCGGCCAGGGCCTCGGGCGTGGCCTGGGCCAGGTACGGTCCCTGGGGCACGGCCAGCACCGGCAGCCGGGGCGCTTCGGTCGGCTCCTGCCACCCCTCGCAGAGGAGGCTGGCCGCCAGCCCCATGCCAGCCACATCCTGGGTGAAGAGGCCCACGTGGTCCATGGAAGGTGAGAGGTAGAGGAGTCCGGTGGTGGGGATGCGGTCGTAGCTGGGCTTGAAACCCACGATGCCGCAGAAGGCCGCCGGCCGGATGACGGAGCCGATGGTCTGGGTGCCCAGGGCCAGGGGGACGAGCCCCGCGGCCACCGCCGCCGCGGATCCGCTGCTGGAGCCACCCGGGGTGTGGGCCAGGTTGTGGGGGTTGCGGGTGGGGCCCGGATGGAAGTAGGCGAACTCCGTGGTCACGGTCTTGCCCAGGATCAGGGCTCCGGCCTGGCGCAGCCGGGTGACCACCGCGGCCTCCGGCCCGGTCAGGAGCTCCGGCGGCAGCTGGGAACCGGCCCGGGTGGGGAAGCCCTCCACGTGGAAGATATCCTTGACCCCCACCAGCCCGGCGTAGAGGGGTGGGCGCTGGGCCGGCTCCGGGTAGCGGGCGGCCAGGGCCTGGCCCTCCCTCAGCAGACGGGCCCGGCGGTCCGGCTCAGGGAGGAAGGCCTGGATCTGGGGATCCACCTGCTCCAGCCGATGGTAGACCTGCTCCAGGTAGGACGGCAGATCCTGGCGGCCGCTGCGCAGGGCTTCCACGGTAGCGTAGAGTGGGTGGGCGGAGATGAGCATGGCTCGACCTTTCTGGATGCAAATGGGTTCTGGATGTGAGTGAGCGAGCGTCGATGGGTCCGTAGGGTGGTCCACGTGGGCATAAGATTACCACAAATCGGCCGGAAAAAGCACGCAGGATCCGAGCCAGGGCTTGTTCGAAAAGGAACGAGCGTGGGGGAGCCAGCGGGAAAACGTAGCCCAGGGGCTGGAAAATTTGAGGTGAAAATGCCCGCGCGTTGGTTGACAGGCCGAGGATCCCTCGCTATACTGTAGGAGAATTCCACTAGTGACGTGTTGCGGAGCTGCGACATTCCCCCTAGGACCAGGACGGTCTCGGGGGCGTTTCAGCCAATCCGGCTACCGGGAAGGGGTTGCTCTTGGTGGAAGTCAAGGTTGGAGGGACAGATCCAGCTGGTGAGGTGCGAATCCAGCCTGGCAATCGAAGAAACGAGCGGAACACCTAGGCGCGGCACGTGTCTGGGTGTTTTTGTTTTTCCCGGTAGCGGTCGTTTTCGCCTGATTCATTCGTTTCCACAGTTTCACTAGCCACGAAAGGACTGAGACATGGATTCAGCAGCAAGTCGGATCATCAAGGCGCGTCAGTATGCAGCAGAGAAGGACCAGCGGATCCGGGTATACAGCTTTGAGGTCGAGATCCACGGGGACAATGCCAACCACTTCGTCAGCTACAATCGTGGAAAATGGAATTGTGACTGCGAGGAATTTATCCGGCGAGGCATCTGCGCTCACGTGATGGCCATGGAGGAGATCCTGGGCGACTCCGTGGAACCGGCCTTCTTGCCCGAGCCTGGCTCCGCAGCCGCATAGAGACGGCCCGAGTCGATCTGGACCGAAGCTTGCACGGCTGAGTGACCATGGCGGAGTAGCTCCCCCGAAAAAGCGAAAAACGTTGGTTTGATCGAAACGATGCCAAATGGACAAGCGCCATTTGGCATCGTTTCTGTTTGCGGATCCCTGGGAATGGCTTTTGACGCCAGGGTGTTTGTGCTTTATAGTTGTTTCGGCATAATTTTTCTTGCCAAGCCCTTTTCTCTCGTCGAGGCCCATCCCCGCAGCGCGTCCTGGATGGGCCCAGGATGGACTCGGGTCGCTCCTGACCCTGGGGCCAGGATGGACCTTCCCAAACCCCCGAAACGACCATGAAGCGTACCGGGCAGTTGCTGATCGGCCTGCTGATCAGCGCCTTTTTCATCAGCAAAGCCCTGCCAGGCCTCCATCTGGGCCAGGTCTGGCAGGCCATCCGGGAAGCCCAGTATTGGTGGATCCTGCCAGGCGTGGCCGTCTACTTCCTGGGGCTGTGGGCCCGAACCTGGCGCTGGCACTACATGCTGCGCCACATCAAGCCCATCCCCCTGAGACGCCTCTTCCCCCTGGTCTGCATCGGCTATTTCGGCAACAACGTCTACCCCTTCCGAGCCGGGGAGGTGCTGCGCTCCTACGTGCTCCGCCGCCGGGAGTCGGTGGCCATCACCTCCAGCCTGGCCACGGTCATCGTGGAACGGGTCTTCGACGGCCTGGTCATGCTCCTCTTCGTCTTCCTGGCCCTTCCCTTCGCGCCCCTGCCCCAGTTCTACCGCAACCTGGTCGTCCTGCTCACCGTGCTGCTGGTGGCCGCCACCCTGGTCTTCGTCTGGATGGCCATGCGCCCGGAGCGGGTGGCCCGCTTCTACCACTGGATCGGGGACCGGCTCCTGCCTCGGGCCATCCGCGCCCGGACGGACGACCTCTACGAGCGCTTCATGGAGGGGCTGCACAGCCTGAGCAGCGGCGGCGATGTCCTCATGATCTTCGGGACCAGCGTCCTGGTCTGGCTCATGGAGACGGTCAAGTACTGGTTCGTCATGCACGCCTTCCCCTTCCAGGTGAGCTTCGTGGTGCTCATGCTCATGAACGGTCTGGTGAACCTGGCCACCACCCTGCCCTCGGCCCCAGGCTACGTGGGCACCTTCGACACCCCTGGCATCGAGACCCTGGCGGCCTTCGGCGTGGAGCGGAACCTGGCCGCCAGCTACACCTTGACCCTGCACGCGGCCCTCTGGATCCCTGTGACCCTGGTGGGGGCCTTCTACTTCTGGCGAGAGCACCTGCGCTGGGACGATATCGGCGCGGCCCAGCAGCAGGCGGATCAGCCCCTGCCCGTGGCGGATTGACGGGTCTTTCCCCTGCATCCCACGCCCCACCTGTCCAAGTCAACGAATCGCTGTTTCGATACGCTGTATTTTTCACAAAGTCGGAGGAAATCCATCATGAAGAACATCGCTGTCGTCGGCACCGGATATGTCGGTCTGGTCACCGGCACCTGTTTCGCCAACCTGGGCAACAAGATCACCTGCCTGGACATCGATGAGGAGAAGATCGCCCGGCTGCGCCAGGGGGAGATACCCATCTACGAGCCGGGCCTGACCGAGCTGGTGGAGCGCAACGTGAAGGCCGGGCGCCTCTTCTTCACCACCAGCTACGAGGAGGCGCTGGCGGACGCCGAGTTCGTCTTCATCTGCGTGGGCACGCCCAGCGGCGTGGACGGGGAGGCGGATCTGCGCTACGTGCGCATGGCCGCGGAGACCATCGCCAAGACCATGGACCACCCCCTCATCGTGGTGAACAAGAGCACGGTGCCAGTGGGCACGGGCGACTGGGTGGCGGACATCATCAAGCGCTCCCAGCCCGACCCCATCGACTTCTCCGTGGTCAGCTGCCCGGAGTTCCTGAAGGAAGGCTCGGCTATCACCGACTTCATGAACCCGGACCGGGTGGTCCTGGGCAGCCTGGACCCGGAGGCCGCGGACAAAGTGGCCCAGCTCCACCTGCCCCTGCGGGCCCCCATCATCGTCACGGACCTGCGCACCGCGGAGATGATCAAGTACGCCAGCAACGCCTTCCTGGCCACCCGCATCAGCTTCATCAACGAGATCGCCGCCATCTGCGAGAAATTGGGAGCCGACGTACAGGAAGTGGCCGCGGGCATGGGGTACGATAAACGTATCGGGCCCCACTTCCTGAACGCAGGCCTGGGCTACGGCGGCAGCTGCTTCCCCAAGGACGTGAAGGCCCTGGAGCATATGGCTCTGGTCCACGGCTCCCACCCGTCCCTGCTGCGGGCGGTGATGGAGATCAACCGGGACGCCCGGCGCTGGGCCGTGCTCACCCTGCGGGAGCTCCTGGGCGGGCTGGATCAGCGGCGGATCGGCCTGCTGGGCCTGGCCTTCAAGCCCAACACCGACGACCTGCGGGAATCCCCCGCCATGGAGATCGCCCACCTGCTCCAGAACGAGGGAGCCCATGTCTGCGGCTACGACCCGGTGGCCATGCCCGGCGCGGCCCAGATCAACCCGGAAATGCGCCTGGCCGAGGATCCTTACGAGCTGGCCCAGGGCGTGGATGCCCTGCTCCTCTGCACGGAGTGGGACGAGTTCAAGAACCTGGACATGGTCCGGATCAAGTCGGTGATGGCCCAGCCCATCCTGGTGGACGGGCGCAACATCTACGATCCGACCCAGATGCAGGCCCTGGGCTTCACCTACCGGGGCGTAGGCCGAGGAAACAACAATGGTCGCTGACACCCGCACCCAACCGTCCGGCACGGAGAACCTGCTGCGAACCCAGCTGGAGAACGGCCTCCAGGTGGTCATCCAGGAAAGCCACATGGCCCCGGTGGCCAGCTTCTGGATCTACTACCGGGTGGGCAGCCGCAACGAGCTGCCCGGCCGCACGGGCATCAGCCACTGGGTGGAGCACATGCTCTTCAAGGGCACGGAAAAGTTCCCCCAGGGCGAGTTCGACAAGGTGGTGGCCCGGGCCGGCGGCCTCTTCAACGGCATGACCTGGCGGGACTGGACCACCTACTTCGAGACCTTCCCGGTGGATCGCATCGAGCTGGCTCTGGAGGTGGAGAGCGACCGCATGGTCAACGCCATCTTCGACCCGGAGGAGGTGGAGTCGGAGCGGACGGTCATCATCAGCGAGCGGGAGGGCAGCGAGAACAACTACGCCTGGCTCCTGGGCGTGGAGGTGGACGCGGCCGCCTTCCAGGCCCACAGCTACCACCACCCGGTCATCGGCTGGAAGGGCGACCTCCTCACCATGACCCGGGACGACCTCTACGACCACTACCGCACCTTCTACACCC
>WGCB01000063.1 GCA_015494005.1 Caldilineaceae bacterium | reverse complement strand
CCCCCATCCCACCCGATTTTGTAATGCAAGTGTCAGCCTTGCCGACTTCCGCTTTTCCTCGCGCCCGCGTATAATGGCGTAGCAGAACCCTCCGCGACCCTCGTTTGCGACCCGACGGCAGCCCATCCCGGAGCCCACACCGGCCCACCTCATGGCCGGTCTAGTTTTCCCCAGAGCAGTCCATTCAATTGGCCAATTGATCTTGCCAGGAGAGCGCACCCATGAGCATCAAGTTCGGCACCGACGGCTGGCGAGCCGTGATCAGCGACGATTTCACCTTCGCCAACGTGCGCAAGGTGGCCCAGGCCATCGCCGATGTGACCCGAGAGCAGCAGCGCCCGCAGGAAGGCCCGGAGTCGGAGCGGCCCACCCTGGTGGTGGGCTTCGACACCCGCTTCCTCAGCGACCGCTACGCCACCGCAGTGGCCGAGGTGCTGGCCGCCAACGGCATCCACGTCTGGCTCACCGCCGGGGACGCGCCCACGCCCATGGTGAGCTATGCCATCGTGGAGCGCCAGGCCGATGGCGGCGTGATGATCACCGCCAGCCACAACCCGCCCCGCTACAATGGCATCAAGCTGAAGGCGGCCTACGGCGGCTCGGCCAGCCCCGCCATGTCCAAGAAGGTGGAGGCTCGGATCCGAGCCAACGACGCCGCCGGCCGCACGCCCCGGCAGCTTCCCCTGGAGGAGGCCCTGGAGCGGGGTCTGGTCCAGCGCTTTGACCCCCTGCAGGCCTACGAGCGGCACATCCAGAGCATGGTGGACTTCGACGTCATCCGCCGGGCCGGGCTGGCCGTGGCTGTGGATCCCATGTACGGGGCCGGTCGCATCTACCTGCGCCGCATGCTGGAGGACGCCGGCTGCCGGGTCACGGAGCTGCGCGGGGAGATGAACCCGGGCTTCAACGGCATCCACCCGGAGCCCATCGCCCGCCACCTGGCCCCGCTCATCGAGACGGTCAGCGCTGGCGGCTATCACCTGGGCCTGGCCACGGACGGGGACGCGGACCGCATCGGTGCAGTGGATGTCACCGGCCAGTTCATCGACCCCCACCGCATCATGAGCCTGCTGGTGGAGTACCTGGTCCACGAGCGGGGGGTGCGGGGCAGCATCGTGAAGACGGTGAGCACCACCCAGATGCTGAACCGGCTGGCCGCCCGCTACCAGCTGCCCATCCACGAGACGCCTGTGGGCTTCAACCACATCAGCGACCTGATGCTCCGGGAGGAGGTGCTCATCGGCGGGGAGGAGAGCGGCGGTATCAGCGTCCACGGCCACATCCCGGAAGGGGACGGCCTGCTCATCGGCCTGCTGCTCACGGAGATGGTGGCCCGCCAGGGCAAGAGCCTGGGCCAACTCCTGGACGAACTCATGGCTGCGCCGGACGTGGGCCCCTTCTTCTACGCCCGGCGCGACCAGCCGGTCCAGCCCTTCGACAAGGCCACCCTGGTGGCCGGACTCATCCGCCAGGCCCCAGAGCAGCTGGACGGCCAGCCCCTGGCCCACATCTCGGACAAGGATGGGGTCAAGTACATCCTGGCCGACGACAGCTGGCTCCTCATCCGGCCCAGCGGCACGGAGCCGGTCCTGCGCATCTACGCGGAGGGCCGCACCCCGGACCGGGTGGAGGCCCTGCTGGAGACCGGCGTGGCCCTGGCCAACGACCAGATCCAGGCCATCTTCTCCTGAGATCGCACCTCACCTCAGCCAGCCCAGCGAGCCCGGCAAGCCGGGGAGGGGTGAGCTAAACCTCTCAACAGAAACGCCCGACACGACGTGTGCCGGGCGTTTTTCGCGTCTTTGGAAAGCGGTCGAAACCCCACCCTCCGGGAAGCTTGAGCTTCCCGAAGGGTACGCGCTATGTCCCTCACTTCCGCTCCACCGGGTAGCTGCCCCGGGCCGCGTGGACGGTGAGCCGGGCCCCAGGCGAGGCGTCCTCCGGGCCGGTGACCACCCGGCCATCTTCCCGCTGCACGATGCTGTATCCCCGGGCCAGGACGTTGCGGGGGTTCAGCCCCTCCAGGCGCAGCTCCAGGAAGCCCAGCCGCTCCCGCTCCTGGGCCAGGCGGCGATCCATGGCCCGGTGCAGCCTCTCCGCCCGCTCGTCCAGCTGCTGACGGAGCCGGTCCAGACGACGGCGGGGGTGCAGTCGAGCCAGCCGACGCTGGGCCTGGGCCAGCTCCGCCGCCTCCCCAGCCAGGCCGTGGAGCCGCTGGACGTGCTGCTCCTAGTGCGAGGCGGGGGCAGCATGGAGGACCTCTGGTCCTTCAACCATCCAGAGGTGGCCT
>WGCB01000062.1 GCA_015494005.1 Caldilineaceae bacterium | reverse complement strand
GACACTATATACCAGGCCGGCCAGCACCCCCGACCGACCCACCACGATGGGATTGCCTGGATTGGAAATGTTCAGGATAACCAGGCGTGGCCCCACGCCGATGTAGGCGTAGCCGCCCTGCACAGCGGCGGCATCAGTAAAGCCTCCAATCTGCCCCACTAACGCCACGTTCTGGCCCTGGGCCGCAGCGGAGGAAAAACTACCGGACACAAGCACTAAAAGCAACATTGCATAAACCAGAAGGCTCCTTCCTGCGAGCATACGTCTTTTCATTTGCCCCATTCCTTACTAAAACCTCGCACCTGTGTCGGCTTCTACTAACGATTATGCGGTTATGAATGTGACAAGCAAGACCATCACACCGCTATCGCATCACCTCCAGGGTGTCCGCAGCCTCTTGGACGACCGCCTCCCTCCTGGGCCCCCACGCGACCAGGCGATGCCCCTTCCCGGAAGCGCCACCTGGCCATAACCTGAGCCGAACCGCTTGGGCCTAACTCGATCCAGCACCCCTCACCCCACCGGGGGCGCGCCGGCCGCCTGGATGGCCTGGTTCAGGTCTACCACGTCCTCCGCCAGGACCTGCTCCAGCCGGGCCAGCTGCTCGTCGATCTGGGCGCTGTACTCGGCCACCAGGGCCTCCGCGGCCGCGGTGGGCCGGCCGTCCCCGCTGCCGATGACCGGGACCAGGGAGGAGAGCCTGCTGTTCAGCCGGGGTGTCACCACCAGCTCGTAGACGTTCTTCTGCTCGCCGGGCAGGATGAGGGCATCCTCGATGGCCGCCAGCTTCTCCAGCACCCGGTCCGCGGCCTGGACCACCTCCGGCCGGTCGGCCAGGCGTTTCTTCCATGCCTCCACCTGCTCCCGGACCTCCCGCAGGCGCACCACGCCCTGGTAGAGCTGGTTGAGCTTGTCCCGCACGGCCAGGAGCAGATCGTGCTGGGCCCGCAGGTCCTCCAGGGGCACGTCCACCCGAGGGTCGGCCCGCACCTCCAGCGTCGCTTCCTGTACGTCCTCTCCCAGGTGCAGGCGCACGGTGTAGCTCCCCGGCAGGACGAAGGGGCCCTTGTTGGCCTCGCCCCCGGTCTTGTTGCCCCGCACCCGCATGGCCCCCTCGTGGCGCAGGTCCCAGACGAAGCGGTTGAGCCCCGGCCGCACCGGGATCCAGGGGCCCGGCTCCAGGGCCTTGTCCAGCTCGTCCCGCTTGTCCCAGTCCGCTGGCTTGGGGGTGAAGGAGCGGATGACCGTGCCCGCGTCGTCCAGGATCTCCAGCCGGGGAGATGCGTCCTCGGGCAGGGCCTCGGGGAGCCAGTAGTGGATCAGGGCCCGTCGAGGCGCGCCCTCGCCCCCGTCCAGGTAGATCCGCCGAGGCAGGCCCGTCTCGTCGTCCTTGCTGGCCAGGTAGGTGACGGTGGAGGCGAAGCCGTAGATCTTGCCCTCGGTGGGGATCCAATCCTCGAACAGGTCCGGGTGGACCCGGAAGGCCGGCCGCAACGGGACCAGGACCGGGTCGGGCGTGGTGGCGCCGGGAACCGGCTCGGCCTGGAGCCGTCGCAGGGGCGTCAGGTCGTCCAGGATCCAGAAGGAGCGACCGTGGGTGGCCACCACCAGATCGCTCTGGCTCTCGTCGTTGCCCACAAGGCGCATGTCGTAGACCGGGACCACGGGCAAGTTGCCCTGCCAGCGCTGCCAGCTCGCCCCATCGTCCAGGGAGACGTAGAGGCCGGTCTCCGTCCCCGCGTAGAGGAGGCCCGGCGCGGACGGGTCACAGCGGATGACCCGGGTGAAATCGTCCTCTGGGATGCCGTTGGTGATGCGCTGCCAGCTCTGGCCGTAGTCCCGGGTGACGAAGAGGTAGGGGGTGTTGTCGTCCAGCTTGTAGCGGGTGGCGGCCAGATAGCAGGTGGCCGGGTCGTGGGGCGAGGGCTCCAGGGTCTGGACGTAACTCCACTCGGGCAGGTCCGCCGGGGTGACGTTCTGCCAGCTCTGGCCCCCGTCCCGGGTCAGGTGGACCAGGCCATCGTCGCTGCCGGCCCAGAGGACGCCGGGCTCCTGAGGCGATTCCCGCAGGCTGGCGATGGTGCAGTAGATCTCCGCGCCGCTGTTGTCCGGGGTGAGTCCACCCGAGGAGCGCAGCTTCTCCGGGTCGTTCCGGGTCAGATCCGGGCTGATGGGCTCCCAGGTCTGGCCCTCGTCCGTGGACCGGAAGACCACGTTGCCCGCGGTGTAGAGAATGTTCGGATCGTGGGGCGAGAAAAGGATGGGGAAGGTCCACGGGAAGCGGTAGCGCAGGCTGTGGGTGGGGATCTCCCCGCCGTAGGCCTCGGGCCAGACGTTCACCAGCCGGATCTGGCCGCTGCGCAGATCCGCCCGCTGCAGCGCGCCCAGGCCGCCGGGGCTGGAGCCCACCGCGCCCACGTAGACGATGTCCGGGTCCTTGGGATCCACCGCGATGAAGCCGCTCTCCCCGGTGCCGGCGATCTGGCAGTCGCACCAACCGATGCCTTCGCTCACCGTGTCGCTGGGCACCCGGATGCTGGAGTTGTCCTGCTGGGTGCCGTAGACTCGGTAGGGGAAGACCCGGTCCACGTCCATGCGGTAGAACTGGGCCGTGAGCTGGTTGTAGATGGTGGTGAAGCTCTCGCCCCCGTCGTAGGAGACGCAGGCGCCCCCGTCGTTGCCCTGGACCATGCGCCGGTTGTCCGCCGGATCGATCCAGAGGGCGTGGTTGTCCCCGTGAGGGGTGTGGATCTCGGTGAAGGTGCTGCCGCCGTCGGTGCTCTTCCACATGCCCAGGTTCAGGACGTAGAC
Organism: Caldilineaceae bacterium; assembly: GCA_015494005.1. Lineage (GTDB taxonomy): Bacteria > Chloroflexota > Anaerolineae > Caldilineales > Caldilineaceae > S144-5. The sequence continues at coordinate 3,321 of WGCB01000062.1, read as the reverse complement.
CGTGTCCGGGTCCTGGGTGTCCGCGAAGACATGCATGTAGTACCAGGGCCGCTGGCGCAGGTCCGACTTGTCACAGACAAGCTTCCAGGTGACGCCGAAGTCGTCCGAGCGATAGAGGCCCGGCTCCTCCTGGCTCTCCACCAGGGCCCAGACCCGGCCGGCCTGCACCGGCGACGCGGCCACGCCGATCTTGCCCAGGACGCCACTCTGGGGCAGCCCCTTGGCCCGGCTGATCTCCGCCCAGGTGTCGCCCCCGTCCACGGACTTCCAGAGGCCGCTGCCCGGGCCGCCGCTGTTCAGCTCCCAGAAGTTGCGGTAGACCTGCCAGGTGGTGGCGTAGAGGATGTCCGGGTTCTGCCGGTCGATGGTCAGGTCCACCGCGCCGGCCCGGTCCGAGACGAAGAGGACCTGCTTCCAGCTCTGGCCGCCGTCCGTGGAGCGGAAGACGCCCCGCTGGTTGTTGGGGCCGAAGGCATGGCCCAGCGCGGCCACGTAGAGGATGTCCGGATCCCGGGGGTGGATGAGCACTCGGCCGATGTGGCGGGTGTCGGCCAGGCCCAGGTGACGCCAGGTGCGGCCGCCGTCGGTGGACTTGTAGACGCCGTCCCCGTGGCTCACGTCCACCCGGATGGTGGACTCGCCCATGCCCACCAGGACCACGTTGGGATCGGTGAGGGAGACGTCCATGGCCCCCACGGAGGCGGTGTTGAAGAAGCCGTCGGAGACGTTGCGCCAGGTGACCCCGGCGTCGGTGGTCTTCCAGACCCCGCCGGCCACCGCGCCGAAGTAGAAGGTGGCCCGCTCCGAGGGGTCCCCGGCCACGGCCACCACCCGGCCACCCCGGGGCGGTCCGATGCAGCGGAAGGTGAGGGCGTTGAACAGGGAGGGCGGGATTTGGGTGCTCATGACGGGATCTCCTCCTGTGTGGATGGGCTGGTGTGGATGGGCTGGATGGATCGAGTGCGGGTCATGCCAGCAGGCCGGGGGAGGGGCCAGGAACAACGGTCACAAACCGGTTTAGGGGGCAGGGGAACTGTAGCCCAAAGTGGCAGGAAGATCAAGTAGGGGCGGCGCTTGCTCCGCCCGCATCCCCGGACAGGGCTTGCCCTGTCCCTACAGCATCTTCCACGATGGGCCACCAATCTTTTCGCCCAATTTGACAGGGCTCCCGCTCCCTGCTATAGTAGCCCCCAACAATCGCCGTTGAGACCGTCATCCTGGAGTCGCACCATGCCCACCCAGGTGAGCAGCCAGCTGATTTCCCCCAACCCAATCGCCAAGAAGCGGAGCAAGAAGCAGAAGCCGGACTGACCTGTCTGGAGTTTTGTGCTTGCTCGGAAGAAGCGAAGCCACCGGCCATCCAGACAGGATGAGCCGGTTTTTTGTTGCCCCGCGGCCGAGGACGGCCATCCTGCACTGGAGCAGAACCCATTCACTCGGACGACGGCCCACCGGCCGTCCCCAGTGCCCTGTTTCACGAGCAGCGCAGGAGGCCGCCATGTCCCTTGACCAGTTCGCCATCATCGAGTCCACCCTGCGGGAGGGCGAGCAGTTCGCCAACGCCTTCTTCACCAGCGACCAGAAGGTGGAGATCGCTCGCCTGCTGGACGCCTTCGGGGTGGAATACCTGGAGCTCACCTCCCCTGCCGCCAGCCCCCAGAGCCGCAAGGATTGCCAGCGCATCGCCAGCCTGGGCCTGAAGGCCAAGATCCTCACCCACACCCGCTGCCACATGGACGACGCCAAGCTGGCCGTGGACACGGGCGTGGACGGCATCGACGTGGTCTTCGGCACCAGCAGCTACCTGCGGGAGTTCTCCCACGGCAAGGACATCCCCTACATCATCGAGACGGCCATCGAAGTGGTGGAGTTCATCAAAAGCCAGGGGCTGGAGGTGCGCTTCAGCAGCGAGGACTCCTTCCGCAGCGACCTGGTGGATCTGCTCACCATCTACCGCACGGTGGACCAGGTGGGGGTGAATCGGGTGGGCATCGCGGACACGGTGGGGGTGGCCAGCCCCCGGCAGGTCTATGAGCTGGTGCGCACCCTGCGGGGCGTGGTCCACTGCGACATCGAGTTCCACGGCCACGACGACACGGGCTGCGCCATCGCCAACGCCTACGCCGCGCTGGAGGCCGGGGCCACCCATGTGGACACGTCTGTCCTGGGCATCGGCGAGCGCAACGGCATCACGCCCTTGGGCGGCTTCATCGCCCGCATGTACGCCCACAACCGGGAGCTGGTCCGCAGCAAGTACAACCTGCCCCTGCTGCGGGAGGTGGAGAACCTGGTGGCTAGCCTGGTGGGGGTGGACGTGCCCTTCAACAACTACATCACCGGCTACACGGCCTTCACCCACAAGGCTGGCATCCATGCCAAGGCCATCCTGAACAACCCCAGCACCTACGAGATCCTGGACCCGGCCGACTTCGGCCTGACCCGCTACATCCACGTGGCCCATCGCCTCACCGGCTGGAACGCCATCAAGCAGCGAGCCGAGCAGCTGCGCCTGCGGCTCACCGACGCCCAGGTGAAGGAGATCACCGCCCACATCAAGGCCCTGGCCGACGAGAAGCCGCTCAGCCTGGACGATGTGGACGCGCTGCTGCGGGAATACCACAGCACGGTTCACGGTGCGGTGGTGGGGAGGCGTGACCAGAGCGAGGGGGTGACAGGATGACAGGCGCGGTAAGCCATCGAGCACCGGAGCAACCCCGGCCCCATCCGCCCCAGAGCTTTGCCCAGAAAGCCGTTGCCCGGGCTGCAGGGTTGGCGCGCGTGGAGGTAGGCCAGATCGTGGACGTACGCCCGGACGTGGTCCTGAGCCACGACAACACGGCCGCCATCCGCCGCATCTGGCAGCAGTTCGGCCAGGAGCGGGTGGCCATCCCCGAGCGGATCGCCATCACCTTGGACCACGCCGCGCCGCCCCCCACCACTCGCCACGCCCGTAACCACGCGGAGATCCGCCAGTTCGTCCGGGAGCAGGGCATCCGCCACTTCTTCGAGGTGGGCCGGGGCATCTGCCACCAGGTGCTGAGCGAGGAGGCGTTGGTGCTGCCCGGCCAGTTGATCCTGGGCGCGGACAGCCACACGCCCCACTTCGGCTGGCTGGGGGCCTTCGGGGCCGGCATTGGCCGCAGCGAGGTGGCCGCGCTCTGGGCCACGGGCGAGCTCTGGCTGCGGGTGCCCGAGTCCATGCGCATCGTCCTGGAAGGCGAGCTGCCCCCGGGCGTCACCAGCAAGGACTTCGCCCTGCGCGTCATCGGCGACCTGGGCGCGGACGGCGGCCTCTACCGCTCGGTCGAGTTCAGCGGCAGT
>WGCB01000061.1 GCA_015494005.1 Caldilineaceae bacterium | reverse complement strand
GCACCATGCGGGCCAGGTTGCCCAGACGCTCCAGGCCCCGTTGCCAGAAGGTCTGGACCAGGGTGGAGTCGGTGGGGCTGGTCTCCTCCGCTTCCTCGGCCGTGGAGGCCCGGCGTCGCCGCTCCAGGTGGATCCAGACGAAGAGCACCAGGGCCGTCAGCACCGCCAGGACCAGGCCGTAGCGCAGGGTGGCCCAGATCCAGGCTGGGAGTGCCGGCCCTCGAGCGGTCTCCTCGGCCAGCTCCTGGGCCTCCTGGGGCTGCAGGTTCAGCCTGGAGAGGTACTCGGCCAGGTCCACGTTGGCCAGCATGCGGGCGATGACCCCCTGGAGCCAGATGAGCAGAGGCTGGAGCAGGAAGAGGAGCAGCCAGAGAGCCCAGAAGAGAAGCTGTCCCAGCAGGCGCCACAGGGGAGAGAACCAGCCCAGGAAGGTGCGAATGTGGGCCGGTGTGTAGAGCCGGGCCAGGAGCAGCGCGCTCCCCACGGTCAGGCCGCCCATGAGGGCGAGCTGTCCCAGCCGGTCCAGGGGGAGGAGGCCGCCGGAGCTGCCCGGTGAGCTGGTGGCCTTGTCGTCGATCCGGGCCAGGGCCACGGCCATCAACCCCAGGAAGAGGAAGATCCAGAGCAGGGGCAGGCCGCTGGCCGCGCCGGACGGGCGCATGCTCTCCCACAGGCCGCCGCCCAGGATCAGCAGCAGGAGGCTGGCCCGGAAGGTCACTCCCACGCTGAAGAAGCCCAGGTCCCGGCTGGTGGCGTTGTTGGCCCGCTGCCAGAGGAGCAGGTTGACCAGGAAGAAGAGCAACTCCGGCCGGATGCCCCGGTGGAAGTTGAAGATGGCCTGGAGGCTGGTCGGGATCCAACCCAGATCGGCCAGGGGCGTCCCTGGGTAGACGAAGAGGCGGATGCCCAGGAAGCTGCCCATCACCACCAGGGCCACCACCACCAGGGTGTATTGCCGGTCCGTGAGGCGGCTGCGGCTCAGGAGATCCAGGGCCAGGATCAGCCCGAGCAGCGTGGCCCAGAGGAGCAGGAAGAGCTCCAGGGGGCTCATCCGGGGCGCGGCCAGTCCCTGCCAGAGGCCAGGGCGGTGGTAGAGGAGGAGCGCGAAGGGCGTCAAGGCCCCGGCTTCCACCCCGGCCAGGCAGAGGAAGAGCAGTCTCAGGCGGCGGTTGGAGAGCAGCATGGCGAGTTCAATGGATAGACGGAAGACGGAAGACGGTAGACGGCGGACGAAAGGCGGCGGCCGCGCATCCGGCAGGGGAAGGGCATTCCCTGCCAAAAGCCATGCACGTGAGCCGGTTGTCTGCCTGGAATGCCTGGCCTCTACGGGGCATTGCCCACCGGATTTTCTTCCTCCACCCGCACCGGTGCGATGAGGTCCTCCACCAGGTGGGGCAGGTGATAGACGGTGACGCCAGGCAGGAACTGGCCGGGCGGCTCCTGGGCCAGGGTGAAGAGCACCACTCGACGGCCCGCGTCCACCAGCTCCAGCAGGGTGGCGAGGAGCGCATCGTGGGCGATGGCCGTGACCACCACCAGGGTGGCGCCCCAGGCCAGGCGGGGCGCTTCCTGGAGGAGCAGGGCCTCCACCGGGCCCGTGGCGAAGGGGGTGACCGCGGCCAGCAGCTCCAGGATCTGGACCAGCTGCTGGGGATTTCGGCCTGGGAGCAGGCGGATGGGCTGGTCGCTGCCAGGCAGGGCGCCGTTGGCCAGGAGCCCCACGGCCAAGCGCTCGCCCGCGGCCACCGCGGCCAGGCTGCCGGCCACGCTGATGGCCCGCTCCAGCAGCTCCGGGATGGTGCCGTGCCAGTGGCGTGTCAGGGTGGCCACGTTCAGCACCACCAGGATCTGCTGCTCCTCGCTGGGCTCGTAGACTCGGCTGAGCATCTGCTGGTGCCGGGCCGTGGCCTTCCAGTGGACCCGGCGCAGGCTGTCGCTGCTTTGCCATTCCCGCACCCCGGCCATGCGCAGAGGATCCTCGAAGAGGTGCCCCTGGGCCCGGCGATCCCCGAAAGGGCTCTTGCTGGGCAGCCCCAGCTCCGTCACCGGGTAGAGCCGGGGGTAGACGATGAGGGTCTGCTGGGCCGGCAGGGTGGCCTTGCGCCCGAAGAAGCCGAAGCCGTCCCCGGTGCGCAGGGTGGCCGGGCCGAAACGGTGGAATCCCCGCTCCGTGCAGTGGATGGTGAAGCGCCGGGTCACCTGCTGCAGGGCGCCCAGCATCCAGAAGGTGTGGAACTCCCCCTGCTGGGTGGCCATGTTCAGGCTCACGTCCTGCTCGTCGATGGGCAGGCTGGCCGGGAAGGTGTCGGTGATGTTGAGCCAGGTGATGGGCAGGGGCTTGCGGTTGCGCACGGTGAGGGTCAGGGTCACCTGCTCCCCCTGGAAGGCTCGCACCTGGGAGAAGCGGCGCTCGTACTCCAGGCCCACCAGACTCAGCGCGCTCCACAGCCCGCTCACTCCGGCCACCACCAGGAGCCCGGCCGCTGCCCCTGTCAGGAAGCGGTTGTCCGCGGCCAGGGCGAGGAGGGTCAGCAGCAGGGCCAGGAGGATCCAGGCGTCGCTGAACTGGGTGTCCTT
>WGCB01000060.1 GCA_015494005.1 Caldilineaceae bacterium | reverse complement strand
GGCGTCAACCAGCGAGTAGTCCTCCAGTCCCGAATCGCTGCCGGCGACTACCCCGACACCTTCCAGACCCTGGGCGGCGCGGAGCTGAAAAACTACGTGGACAGCGGCGTGCTGGCCCCCCTGGACGACCTCTACGCGGAGCTGGACTACCTCTCGGTCATCCCCGGCCCCCTGGCCAAGGCCGTGACCATCAACGGGCACCCCTACTCCGTGCCCCTGAACATGCACATCCAGAACATCCTCTACTACAATTTGAAGCTCTTCGACGAGCTGGGCCTCTCCGCGCCCACCACCTTCGATGAGCTGGTGAGCGCCTGCGAGACCATCGAGGCGGCCAAGCCCGGCATGGCCTGCCTGGGCCTGGGGTCCAAGGAGAAATGGGGGGACACCTTCGTCTTCGACAGCATCCTCCTGGAGGAGGGCGGCCCCGAGTACTACGTGAAGCTCTACAAGGGCGAGATCGACGTGGCCAACGACCCGGTCTACCGCTCGGCCCTGGAGAAGTTCCAGCAGCTGATCCCCCACATCAACGCCGACCACGCCGGCCTCACCTGGGACCAGTCGGTCGCGCTGGTGGGCTCGGAGAAGGCGGCCATGGTCATCATGGGCACCTGGGCCATCGGCGCCTTCACCAAGGGCTCCAACTGGGAGCCGGGGGTGGACTTCGGCGCGGTCACCTTCCCCCAGAAACCGGAGCGCATCCTGCTCTTCCACCCGGACACCTACGGCAAGACGGTCAAGGCGCCCCATCCCACGGCAGTGGACGACTGGCTGCGGGTGGTGGCCTCACCGGAGCTGCAGATCCCCACGGACGTGATCCAGGGTGGCCTCTTCGCCCGCACGGACATCCCCGCCAGCGAGTTCCCGGATCCCATCCGCCAGGAGCTGCAGAACTACGTGGCGGCCAACCCGGGCAAGCTCATCCTGGACCAGCACGGCAGCATCCTGCCGGCCACGGCCCAGCCGGCCTACTGGGACATCCTGTCCGCCTTCCTGGCCCAGCCGGACGTGGATGGGACCATCCAGGCGGTGGCCAACATGATGGAGACCTTCAACGTCAAGGACGCTTCGGCCTGGTACGTCTGGCCATAGTTTGGCCATAGCCCAGCCCCAGATCAGGCGCTGGCCGGTTCCTCGCCGCCCCTGAGGCGATGGGACCCGCCAGGCATCCGGCGCGAGTCTCCAGGGGGCATCCTCTGGGGACTCGCCCACCGGGCCGCCGCCCTCCAGCCACCTGCCAGCCATCCAAGGCGTTTCCACGGGGAGCATATCGTGGCAAAACTGCGCAGACGACATCGCGGGGAGCTAACCTGGACCGAGAACTTGGTCTTCTTAGCACCGCTGCTCTTCTTCCTCATCCTGCTCTACGGCACCCTCTTCTGGACAATCTACGTCTCCTTCACCGACTGGTCGACCATGGCCCCCAACTACCAGTTCACCGGCCTCAAGTGGTACCGGTTCCTGGTCCAACAGCCCAAGTTCAAGGTCGACATCATCAACAACTTGAAGTGGCTGATCCTGGGCGTCTTCCCCACGGTGACGGTGGCCATCTTCCTGGCCTATTTCCTGGAGCTCACCCCCTTCCCCAAGGTGGAGGCCTACATCCGGACCCTGATCCTCTATCCGGTGGCCATGTCCTTCATCGTCACGGGCACCGTCTGGTCCTGGATGTACGAGCCCAGCCGGGGCGTCATCAACACCCTGCTGCGCCTGCTGGGGATCGACGCCAACCTGCGCTTCACCACGAACCCGGAGACGGCCACCTACTGGCTGATCCTCATCTTCATCTGGCAATACCTGGGTTTCTCAGTGATCATCGTCCAGTCCTCCTTCCGCACCACCGAGCTCCAGGAGCTGGTCGAGGCCGCCATCGTGGACGGCGCCTCCCGGCTGCGCATCCTCTTCGCCATCATCCTGCCCAACATCCGAGGCGGCCTGCTGATCCTGATCTCCCTGCTGCTCATCTCCACCCTGAAGGTGTTCGACATCGTCTACATCGTCACCTTTGGGGGGCCCGGCATCGCCACGGATGTGCTCGCCCTGAACATGTGGATCACCACCTTCCAGCAGCACCTGGTCTCCGCGGGGGCAGGCCTGGGCGTGATCATCTTCGTCAGCTCGTTCATCCTGGTCATCCCCTACACCATCTACGCCTTCCGGAAGTGGTTTGAATGAAGACCAAGAGTCGGTCCGCCAAGATTTTGGTCGCGGTGATCCTGGCAGTGCTCAGCTTCGTCTATCTGCTGCCTCTCTACGTCATGGTGATCACCGCGCTCAAGTCCGCCCAGGAGGTCAGCGCAGGGCAATATCTGCTGCCCACCGGCCAGCCCCAGTGGAGCAACTTCACCGAGGTGCTCTTCGGCAGCCAGCGTTTCCGTAGCGAGATGGCCACCCGCCTGGGCAACTCCATCATTATCTCCTTCTCCGTCACCGCCCTGTGCGCCTTCTTCGGCGGGCTGAGCGGCTACTACCTGAGCCGGATCCGCAGCCGTTTCTCCACCGTGCTCTTCATCCTGGTGGGCATTGCCCTGTACCTCCCCTACCAGGTGGTGATCATCCCCCTCTCCATCCTCATGGCCAAGACGGGCCTGGGACAGTCCCACGCCGGGCTGATCTTCAGCTACATGATCCTGAACATGCCCCTGGCCTCCGTGCTGTTGGGGACCTTCTTCCTGGCCATTCCCCGGGAGCTGGAGGAGGCCGCGGAGGTGGACGGCGCCTCCCGCATCCAGATCTTCTTCCAGGTGGTCATGCCCATCTCCCTGCCCGCCTACGCCTCGGTGGCCATCATCATCTTCACCCAGGTGTGGAACGAGTTCTTCCTGGCCCTCTCCCTAGCTTCCCGCAAGACCCAGACTGTGCAGGTGGTCATGGCCGAGGCCAAGGGCACCACCCTGGTCCTCTACAACCTGCAGATGGCCGCGGCCCTCATCGCGGTGAGCGTCCCCCTGATCTTCTTCCTCTTCCTGGGCCGCTACTTCATCCGGGGCATCCTGGCCGGCGCGCTGAAGGGATAGGCGAAGGATCCCACCATCCTGTCGATCCGGTTGGCGCCGGAAGGGAAGCTCTGCTACAATGCAAGCGCCACAGTGTCTTCCCCCTCTTGTGAGCCCCCCTGTGTGTTCCCCTGCTGTGCGTCCCCCATGGATCACCGCTGGAACCCTTACCCACATCACCTGCCTCAGCTTGAAAGGAGAGACACCGTGCGTACCCGACAGAGAAGCTGGCTTGTATTGGCCCTGATCACCGCCATCGCGCTGGTGCTGAGCGCCTGCGCCGCGCCGCCCGCCCCGTCCGCCGCGCCAGCCCCAGCAGAGCCCCAGGCCGCCCCATCGGAAGGTGGCGACCAGGGCATCACCATGGCCCTGGTCATCGGCGTCCAGGGCGACGCCTTCTACATCACCATGGCCAAGGGCGCCCAGGACAAGGCCGAAGAGCTGGGCGTGAACCTGATCGTCGACGGCCCGCCCGAGTGGGATGCGGTCAAGCAGACCGCCATCGTGGACGCCATGATCGCCCGGGGCGTGGATGTCATGGCCATCGCGGCCAACGACAAACAGGCCATGATCGAGCCCCTACAGCGGGCCAACGACGCCGGCATCAAGATCATCTCCGTGGACACCTTCATCGGGGACGGGGACTACGTGAACGGGCCGGTGACCTTCCCCCTCTCCTACATCGGCTCGGACAACGTGGAGGGCGGCAAGATCGCCTGCGAGGCCCTGATCGAGGCCATCGGCGGCCAGGGCAAGCTCTACATCCAGAACACGGTCCCTGGAGTGAGCACCACAGACCAACGGGAGCAGGGCTGCAAGGAGGAGATCGACGCGGTGGACGGCGTGGAGTTGGTGGGCGTGGACTACAACGACGACAACTCCTCCAAGGCCGCGGAGCAGACCACGGCCGTGCTCCAACGTGAGCCAGACCTGGGCGGCATCTTCGGCACCAACCTCTTCAGCGCCCGGGGCGCAGCCCAGGCCGTGAGCAACGCCGGCCTCACCGGCGTGGTCAAGATCGCCAACTTCGACGCCCCCGAGTCGGCCATCGAGGACCTGCGCAACAACGTGGTGGACCTGGTCATCGCCCAGCTGCCCTACCAGATGGGCCAGGTGGCGGTGGAGTACGCGGTGAAGGCCATGGAGGGGGACATGGACGCCATCCAGCCCCGCTTCCGCACCGGCTACGTCATCATCACCCGGGACAACGTGGACACCGAGGAGGCTCAGAAGGCCATCTACAAGAGCGAATAGCAGCTGGCCCGCCGCCCCGGGCTGGAGCGCTTGGCTGGTCCTGGCCCGGGCAGTGAAGTCACCAAGTCGCCAACCAAGCCTGGCTTGGCCCACCGGAGACCTCTTTTTTCCGGAACAGCCAAGCCAGGCTTTCCTCAACCGAACGCCCTCAACAGCTCACCGAGAACCCGTGGTCGAACCCTATGTCTGGAAACAACCCTGCCCATCTGATGCGCACCTTGAGCCGGATCTGGGCCTGGCTCTTCCTGCTGGCCCTGGTGATCTTCTTCTCCCTCACCGGGGAAGGCTTCTTCAGCCTCTTCAACCTGCAAGCCATCGGCGCCAACGTGGCCATCCTCCTCATCATGGCCCTGGGGCAAACCTTCGTGATCATCTCCGCCGGCATTGACCTCTCCACCGGCTTCGTCATGGGGCTGGCCTCTGTGGCCGGGGCCATGGCCATGACCGCACTGCCCCCAGGCACGCCCCTCCCCCTCATCGCCCTGACCGGCCTGGCCGTGGGCCTGGGCGTAGGGCTCATCCCTGGCCTGGTCAACGGGCTGATCATCGCCAAGCTGAAGGTGCCCGCCTTCATCGTCACCCTGGGCATGTTCGGCATCGCCCGGGGCGCCGGGTTCCTCCTCTCCGGCGGCATGCCCCTCCCCGTCTCCATCCAGGGGCTGGGGCGCATCGGCAACGGCTACCTCTTCTACTACTACCCCAGCCAGGGCCTCTCCTTCCTGAACCCGCCAGCCGGGGTCACAGGCGTGGAGCTGCGCCAGGTGACGGGCATCCTCCCCCACCCACTGACCTTCGCGGTGATCCTGGTGCTGGCCGCCCACTGGCTGCTGAAACATTCCCGCTTCGGCCTGCACACCTACGCCATCGGCGGCAACCAGGAGGCCGCGATCCGAGCCGGCATCCCGGTGGACCGGCGCACCGTGGCCCTCTACATGCTCTCCGCGGGCACGGCGGCCCTGGCCGGTGTGCTCTACAACATGCGCTTCACCAACGGCGCGGCCAACTCCGGTGAGGCCCTGCTGCTGGACTCCATCGCCGCGGTGGTCATCGGTGGGGCCTCCCTCTTCGGCGGCGAGGGCACCATCATCGGCACCGTCATCGGCGCCCTCATCATCGCTGTGATCCAGAACGGACTGGTCATCCTGGGCATCAACCCCTTCTGGCAGTTCGTGGCCGTGGGCGTGGTGATCATCCTGGCCGTCCTGGTGGACCAGGCAAAGGAACAGGTGGCGAGCTAGATCATGGACGAACAGAGAAGAGAACATCCCGCCCTGCAGGTGGTCGGCCTGACCAAACGCTTCGGCGGCCTGACCGCGGTGGACAACGTGGATATGGAGGTCTACCCTGGGGAAGTGGTGGGCCTGATCGGGGACAACGGGGCGGGCAAATCCACCCTGATCAAGATGATCTCGGGCGTCTACCGGCCGGACGGGGGCAAGATCTTCCTGGAGGGCCAGGAGACCACCTTCGTCTCCCCCCTGGAGGCCCGCCGCCTGGGCGTGGAGACCATCTACCAGGACCTGGCCCTGTGCGAGAACCTGGACGCCACGGCCAACATCTTCCTGGGCCGGGAGCCCATGCGCCGCTCCCTGGGCCTGCTGAAGGCCGTGGATCGCAAGCACATGCTGGCCGAGTCCCGCTCTGTCCTGGACCGGCTGGACATCCACATCCCGGACCTGAGCCGGCCCATCCGGGAGATGTCCGGCGGCCAGCGCCAGGCCGTGGCCATCGCCCGGGCCGTCTACTGGAACGCCCGGCTCATGATCATGGACGAGCCCACCGCGGCCCTGGGCGTCCCGGAGCAGCGTAAAGTGCTGCACCTGGTCCACACCCTGCGGGAGCAGAACGTGCCGGTGATCATCATCAGCCACAACCTGCAGGATGTCTTTGCAGTGGCGGATCGGGTGGTGGTCATGCGCCGAGGCAAGAAGGTGGCCGAGCGCCCCATCCAGGAGACCACCATGGACGAGCTGGTGAGCCTCATGGTGGGTGGGAGCCTGCTGGAGGAGTGACGGGGACGGAGCTACAGGGCCTCCAGGATGACGCTGGATCGCCCTTCCATCCGATACTGGGCCTGGTCGGGTAGCAGGGGGCCCGCCCGGCTGGGGAAAATGTCCTCCGGCCCGGGGCGAGCGGTGTCCGCGCTCAAGTGCCAGCGACGCCCCTCCGGCGCCTGGGGCAGGGAGAAACGCACCGGCTCCGGGCTGGCGTTGAAGAGGAGACAGAGGTCCGGCTCGCCTTCCTGATCGCCGAAGATGAGGCATCCCAGGCGCTTCTCCGCCGGATCGAACCAGTTGGGGAGCTGGCCCGCCGGGTTGAACCAGCGGATGTCCGCATCCGTGTAGAACGCCTCCTTGCGCAGCACCGGATGGGCCCGGCGGAAGGCGATCATGGCCTGGGTGAAGCGCTGGATCTCCTGGTGTTTCTCCAGGTAGGTCCAGTTGTACCAGCTGATCTCGTTGTCCTGGCAGTAGGCGTTGTTGTTGCCCAGCTGGGTGCGCCGGAACTCGTCCCCGCCCAGGAGCATGGGCACCCCCCGGGAGATGAAGAGGGTGAGCAGGAAATTCTTGATCTGCCGGTTGCGCACAGCCTGGATAGCGGGATCGTCCGTGGGCCCTTCCACCCCGTAGTTGGCGCTGAAGTTGGCGTCTGTCCCGTCCCGGTTGCCTTCGCCGTTGGCCTCGTTGTGCTTGTGGCTGTAGCTGACCAGATCGTTCAGGGTGAAGCCGTCGTGGCAGGTGATGTAGTTGATGCTGCACTCCGGCCCCTTGCCCGACCGCTCGTAGAGGTCCGAGCTGCCGCAGATGCGGTAGGCGAAGGCCCCCACCATGCCTGGATCGCCCCGCCAGAACCGGCGCACATCGTCCCGGTAGCGCCCGTTCCACTCGGCCCAGCGCCGCTGGGCGAAACTGCCCACCTGGTAGGCGCCGGCCGCGTCCCAGGCCTCGGCGATGAGCTTCACCTCCCGCAGGATGGGGTCCTCCGCGATGTGCTCCAGCAGGGGAGCATTGGGAAGGAGGTGGCCCCGTTCGTCCCGGCCCAGCACCGAGGCCAGGTCAAAGCGAAAGCCGTCCACATGCATCTCCACCACCCAGTAGCGCAGGGCCTCCAGGATGTACTCCCGCACCACCGGATGGTTGGCGTTCACCGTGTTGCCCGTGCCGGTGAAGTTCTTGTAGAAGCGCTTGTCCTCTTCCAGCATGTAGTAGATGCGATTGTCCAGCCCCCGCCAGCAGAAGGTGGGGCCCAGCTCGTTCCCCTCCGCGGTGTGGTTGAAGACCACATCCAGGAAGACCTCCATCCCCTTCCGGTGGCAGGCCTTCACCATCTCCTTGAACTCCAACTTCTGCTGGCCTAGGCCGCCTGCACTGGCATAGCGGGCCTTGGGCGCCAGGAAGGCCACCGGATTGTAGCCCCAGTAGTTCCTCAGCCGCTCCCCAGTCAGGGGATTCACCCGGGTGATCTCGTACTCGTTGAACTCCTGCACGGGCATGAGCTCCACAGCCGTCACCCCCAGCTGGCGCAGGTAGGGGAGCTTCTCCACCAGTCCCCGATAGGTCCCAGGGTGGCCCACCCCAGAAGAGGGATGGATGGTCAGGCCGCGCACGTGGGTCTCGTAGATGACCGTCTCGCTCCAGGGCAGGCACAGGGGGCGATCCTCCTCCCAGTCGAAGTGCTCGTGGGTGAAGACACACTTGGGCATGTCGCCGGCATCGTCCTGGGTGGACATGACCAGGTCCCGGGCCGGGGACGACAGGTCATAGCCCCGAGCCGGACCGAAGTCCCAGTGGCTCACATGGGTGATGGCCGTGGCGAAAGGATCGAAGAGGAGCTTGTGGGGATTGAAGCGGTGGCCGGCCTGGGGATCGTAGGGCCCATCCACCCGGTAGGCGTAGAGCTGGCCCGGACGCACGTCGTGCACCCAGACGTGCCAGACGTCTCCGCTGCGGTGCTGCTGTGGATCCAGGTCGATGGTCCGGGCCGGCCTGGCGTCCGTGTGGTGGTGGTAGAACTCCAGGCGGACGCCCGTGGCGTGGCGGGCGAACAGAGCGAAGTTCACCCCACGGCCCATCTGATGCGCGCCCAGGGGCAGGGGAACGCCCACCCGCACATCCCCCTTCTCCGAGATGGCCAGCATGTACTGCTTGAGAGAACGGCCCATGGGTTGGCTCCTCCTAGGACGGGAAGGGACAGCAGACATAGCCCAGGGTGCAGATCTGGGCGCAGGTCCGGTGCTGTTTGCCATGGTACCGTGCCCGCCAGAGACGGTCAAGCCACCCACCCACGGATTCGCCCCTAGCTGCCCCGGTCTTCCGCCCAGCGCCAGGGATCGTCCACAATGCAGGCCCGGATGGCCGTCTATTGGCACTGGATAGGCCGGGCCTGTCTGGCCGACCCTGACAGAAAAGGCCCACCTGTTTCCAGGCGGGCCTTTGGGAATGGCTCCGGGGGCTGAGACTGTCTGGGATACGGTCTAGAGCTGCAGGGGGTCGTCCGGGAAGTCCGCATCCCACAGGGCCTTGAGCTGCTCGTTGGTGATGCCGATGTTCGCCTGGTTGCGGATGCGCCCTACAAAGGAGGCCGGACTGCCCACCACCTTGCGCAGGGTGGTGTCAGGGCGGAACTTGACTTTGATGACCCCGTTCATAGCGATGCTGGGAGCGAAGGTGCCCACATCGGGCAGCTTCAGAGGCGTCCCCCGGCGGCTGAAGTAGGTGATGGCCTCGTTCAGCTCCAAGAGCGTCATCACCAGTTCGCTCTTGTTGAGGCCTGTGCGCCCAGAGATCCACTCCGCCAGCTCGTCGATCTGAACCGTCTGGTTGAGCTCGATCCGGGGTCCGTAGCGTCGAACGGCCTGGATTAGTTTGGCCATGTTTTCCTCGCTTTACTAAACTGAATCGTGAATCTGTGAGATCGTGGGATGTGAGAAAGGGAATTGGGTTGGAAGAACCCGCCGGAACCGCCGCAACCAAACACAAATGTCAGGTTGCAGTTGGAACTACGGGCAAAAAGATATCATTAATGTTTGAAGACGGAATCGGGCAAATGGCGCAACCCTGGCCGACATAGTAGG